>JBCBTL010000082.1:0-8006 GCA_039818705.1 Cyanobacteria bacterium J06639_1 | reverse complement strand
ATCGCCATCAAGCCGCGAATGTTGATGTGGGAAAAGCTCGACAGTTCGGGTAGGTCCTTTTCGAGTTCGTCGGGTGTCCAGCCGTATTTGTTGGGATCGGGGGCGAGTCTGACCTGCAGGCACACCCGGATGGGAATGGGTGAGTCCTGCGCGCGATCGCTGGCGAGGCGATTCAGTTTGCGGGCAAGGGAAAGGCGATCGACGCTGTCGATCCAGTCGAAAAGCTGGAGGGCTTTTTTTGCTTTGTTGGTTTGCAGGTGGCCGATGAGGTGCCAGGTGATGTCGTCGAGATCGCTCAACTCGGCTTGTTTGGGCTCGGCTTCTTGGATGCGGCTCTCGCCAAAATGTCTCAGTCCTGCTGCATAGGCCGCGCGGACTTCATCCGCCGAAACGCCTTTGCTGACCCCCATAACGGTGACGGCAGCCGGAATGCTCTGACGCAGGCGATCGATGCGAGTGGCGATGCGTTGAGCGGGGATGAGGTCTGAATTCAACGGTCGCATCCTGTCTGCGTCTGACTGGGGATCGCATTGAATCTCGACCCCAAAAGCTACTTTACTCGCTTCTCAGAAGTCGACTGTATCTGGACGCAGCCAGGGCTGCAAGTGCTGCTAGGCTGAGAAAAACTGGCGTGCCTGAGGCGAAACACGGTGACTTCTGTAAAAAGTAATTTGCTCTTGGGTGCCTCTTGCATCGCGGCGATCGCCGCTGTGGGTTGTGTTTTCGAGCTGGCTTACGGTCAGCCCCAATACGGCACGACTGCCACGATCGCCATTCTGGTGGCCAGCGCTCCCGCCACCATTGGGTTCTTTTTTGCTGCCGTCAAAGAAGCTAAGGAAGCCGAAGAGCAGTAGCCTACTTTCGCATGTTCGAGTTCATCTTCAGTCCTAGTTCTCAGCCCTAGTCCTCAGTCCTAGTCCACAAAGGATAGGTCGGCGGGATCGCCGTTGCGGTGAGCACCTTCGAGATCGGCTCCGCGCAGATCGGCTCCCCACAAATCACTACCTGCTAGGTTGACATTGCGTAGATTGGCATCGCGCAAGTCCGCCTGAATCAGAACGGCATCGCTCAGGTCGGCACCGGACAGGTCGGCGCGGCTGAGATTCGTGCCCCAAAGTTTCGCACCCTTAAAACTGGCGCGCGGGGCGTTGGCCTCGCGCAGGTCGGCATTGCTCAGGTCGGCGCGATCGAACTTGGCCTGCGGGCAGCGGGCTGCCCTAAGATCGACCCCAAATAGGTCGGCTTCTTCAAAACGCGAGTCGTCCAATTTCGCCTCTGTCCACACGCTCTGATTGGCACGGGTGGCGTGCAGGTTGGCTTCGCTGATGTCGGCTTGGGAGCAGTTGGCGCGGCTCAGGTAGGCGCGGCTCAAATTGGCACCACGCAACTGAGCGTGCTGGAGATTGGCCTCGACTAACTCCGCACTTTGCAAATTCGCAGCAGTTAAATTCGTAGCGGCGAGGTTGGCGGCAATGAGATTGGCTTCGGATAAATCGGCTTCGCTCAGATTCGCTCCACTCAGGTCAGCGCCCACGAGTCCTGTCGGCGTCATCGCCGGGGATGCCGATTCGGTTGACGAAGTGCCCGTCAACACCAACTGCGCCCCCCACAGATCGGCTCGGCTGAGGTTGGCACCGGGAAAGTCTCGATCGCCCGCCGCATATCGCTGCAGCAAATGAGCCGCGAGATCGCCGACGGACTCGACATCGGACAGAGAAGAGGGGACGGGATCGGTCATGCACAGGTGCGAGAAAGAGGACAGCGCGATCGCCTATTCGACCTTTTGCATTCCAGCACTGTAGGGGTCGAAGGCCGGATCGAAGCGCGTGTTTGCATCATAGAGACTGCCGGACAAGGACGCATCGCTAAGATTCGCACCGATGAGGTTACATCCGGCCAAATTGGTGCGGTTGAGGTCGGCTCCGCGTAAATCGGCCTCGTTGAGATTTGCCCCTTGCAGGTCGGTTTCGATGAGGTCGGCATGGCTGAGATCGGTGCGGCGCAGGTTGGCTCCCGACAGATTGGTTTGAATCAGGTCGGCTCGGCGCAGGGTGGCCTGACTGAGAATCGACCCGGTCAAATTCGCGCCGCTCAAGTCCGCCCGACGCAGATTGATGCCGTTCATGTTGGCGCTAGTGACGTTGGCACCGCTGATATCGGCTCGGCGCAAGTTGGCCTGAGAGAGCATAGCGCCGCTCAAGTTGGCTCCGCTCAAGTCAGCGCGACGCATGGTGGCTCGAATCAGAATCGCTTTATTGAGATTGGCTCGGATCAATCGGGCGCCGCTCAGGTTCGCTCCGCTCAAGTCGGCTCCCGCCAAGTCCGCACCAATGAAATTGGCATCGATCGCCATCGCCATGTTCAACAGAGCAGACCGAAGCGTAGACAGACTCAAATCAACCCCGATCAGACCGGCTTCGCTCAACTTGCTTTCGGTCAACTCCGCGCTGCTCAAGTTTGCCCCCATCAGCGACGTACGCCGCAGGTCGGCCTGCCTGAGCTCGGCTCCAAGCATGTGAACCCCAATTAAGTTCGCCCCAACTAAATTGGCCTGGTGCAGTTGTGCCCCCATAAATTCCCGCTCCCCGCGTTCGTAGAGCCGCAGCAGTTGGGATGCACTGATGACTTTGGTCATTGAGTAACGTTTTACCTCAAGTCAATCTTATAACCGGCCAATTGAGAGCCAGAGTAATCATACTTACATTGCCCGCCAAACGCGAAGCGATCGCATCGTGCCGTCAAGAATGTCGTGCCGCCAAGTATGAAGCCCAAACCACGCTCTCATGAAGCTGTGATAAAGCTTCTAGGAATTCGTGCCTTCGGGTAGCACGCGCAACACGGTCGCCACTTTAGAAATTGAAGGATGAGAACGGATCAGTGTTAATGCTTGCTGAAACTTTCGTTCTGATACGTCGTGAGTGAGAACGACGATCTCAGCCGTATCGCCAGCGCGATCTTTTTGCACGATAGATTCCAGGCTGACACCGCAGTCGCCAAAACTGTGCCCGATCGCGCCGAGTACGCCGGGCATGTCAGCCGCGAGGATGCGGGCGTAGTAGCGCTGAGACACCGCATCGATCGCTTTTACGCTCGCGTGCCGGGGATAGCTAGAACTGAGCAGCGGATTGGCTAATTTCACCCCGGTTGTGAGTGCTGCCGCTACGTTCAAAATGTCCGAGACCACCGCACTGGCCGTGGGGCCTCGTCCTGCTCCCGGCCCAAAGAACATGACTTGACCGATCGGTTCGCCTTCGATCAACACCGCGTTATCGACTTGATTCACGCCAGCCAGCGGGTGCTCGCGGGGCAACAGCGTGGGGTGGACGCGCAGATCGAGTTCGTCGGGATTGTCCGGGCAGCGGCTAGCGATCGCCAATAGCTTCACCACGAAGCTCCATTCGTCGGCGTAGCGAATGTCGTCGGCAGTGATGGCTCGAATGCCTTCGCAAAACACCGACTCGCGATCGACCTGTTCCCCGAAGGCAATGCTAGCTAGGATGGCGATTTTGTCAGCGGCATCCTCTCCGTCCACATCGGCGCTCGGATCGGCCTCGGCGTAGCCGCGTTCCTGCGCGATCGTCAACACGTCCCCAAAATTGGCCTGGGTTTGGCTCATCTGGCTGAGGATGAAATTGGTGGTGCCGTTGACGATGCCCGTAATTCGTTTGATGCGGTTGCCGCCCAAACACTGCTTCAACGGCTGCAACACGGGAATGCCGCCCCCCACTGCCGCTTCGAGCAGTACGTACACTCCCGCCTCAGCCGCTGCTGCAAAAATCTCTTCCCCGTAGCGGGCGATGACGGCTTTGTTTGCCGTGACGACGTGTTTGCCCTGAGCGATCGCATTCAGGATTAACGTTCTCGACGGCTCCAATCCCCCCAACACCTCGACGACAATTTGGATATCGGGGTCGGTGACAATGCTCTCTAAGTCAGAAGTCAAACAGGCGGGGTCGAGCTGCACGTCGCGGGGTTTGTCAGGCGATCGCACTCCCACCCGCTTCAGCTTGATGTCTTTGAGCAGGGGATGACGCTGGTGAGGGGTCTGCAAAATTTGCACCACTCCCGTGCCGACCGTTCCGAGCCCTAGTAATCCCAGCGTGTATGTCACGACGTCTGTGTCTCCAACTGTTGCAAAAGGTCGGCTTAGGGACTCGGTGTGCCTAGCAAGAAGTCCCGGAATACAAAAAAGGCAGCATTGCTCGTGCAATCCCGCCCTCACATCGTACCGAATTGGGCGCTAGCTCCAGCCGCCAAGCTGACCGCTGTTGCTAGCTACCCCTATCGATCGCAAGTTCGTCAGTTTCAAGTTCGTCAGTTTAGTAGGTTTCCTCGTGCCAGCGATCGGCTTTCTTCATGCTGCGCTGGAAGTCTTCCCAGGTGGTGCCCGCCGCTTCCGCTTTGCCGGACATGATGGCGTTGATGCCGTCTTCCATGCCCTTCAAACCGCAAATGTAAGTGTAGGTGTTGTCTTTCTGGAAGAGATCCCACAGCTCGTCGGTGTACTCAGCCATGCGGTTCTGCACGTACATCTTCTTATCGTCGTGAGTCCGTTGCTCGCGACTGATGGCGTAGTCCACGCGGAACTGGTCGCCGTATTTCTCTTTGTACCGTTCCAAATCTTCGTGATAGAGGATGGTGGACGACGTGGGTACGCCGAAGAACAACCAGACTTTACCTTTGAAGTCTTCGCGCTCCTCAAACAGGCGAATCATGAACGCGCGGAACGGCGCGATGCCGGTTCCTGTCGCAATCAAGACGATGTTGGCTTCGTTATCTTCCGGCAACAAGAACGACTTCCCGACCGGGCCGGTCAGCATGACATCGTCACCAGGGTTCAAATCGCAAAGGAAATTCGAACACACTCCCTTTACCAATTCGCCGGTTTCGGGATGATTGTACTCCAGGCGCTTGATGCTGAAGGACACCGTGCGGCCATTGCCATCGTCACCCGTGCGGCTAGAGGCGATGGAGTAGAGTCTGAGCTTGTGGGGCTTACCGTTGGCATCGGTTCCTGGCGGCACCACGCCGATGCTCTGACCTTCGATGTAGCTCATATCGCCACCCGACAAGTCCAAGACGACGTGGCGGGTATCGCCCGGAGCGCCTTCTTTGACGATCGGGTAATTTTCTAGCGCTTTGGCTTTGAAAGGGTTTTTGGGTTTGTAGATGTTAACCGGAATGTTCTTTTTGGCCGCACACATCGCTCAATGCTTCTCCTGGCAACGCAACTCGCAACTTTTGGCTCGACCTGGACCACTCAGCCCAACTGGTCTCTCAGACCAGCCAGCTCCGCATCCGAGCCAGTTCAATGGTAAAACCTCGTTGTCCGAGCGATCGCTTGCGCTCGCCCCGGTCGAGTTCTACAGCGCGCGCCTTAGCGTTGGGGCAACTCCCCTGACACGTCATCAGACACCGCATTCATTGCACCGATGGAAACTCAAACGGTCGAGCTAGTTAAGAAGACTATACTACCGGATCTCCCCACCGCCTGAGATTGGCGATCGCGCCAGACTCGGATCGCGATCGCTACCTAAAAAAAACTGGAAAAATTCGTCGCTTTCGACCTTCGTGACGTAACGGCTGTCTGTTAAACTGTGATGACAAATATTAACTTAATGAACGATTCGTGAGCCGCCTGCTGGCGCTGTTTGCGCGATAGGCGAGCCGGTCTGATGGGGCAGTTGAACTCTGGGGCGGTCGAGTCCGGTAGGCAATGACGAATCGCTTCATTCGAGGGGCAAGGGGCGAAGGTTGCGGCAACGCGATCGCTTCGAGCCTTCTCGACTCGTTCAGATCTTCTCGATTGAGACTCTGCTTTCGTTGAGATTGCCTTCGTTGAGATACTGGATTTCGGCACACCTTTCACCCTTTGTCCATCCCACAGGAGCAGACATGACCCGTACATTCGATCGCGTTGTGATGATTGGCGTTGCCGGAGACTCGGGATGCGGTAAATCGACGTTTCTTCGCCGCCTGGGAGATTTGTTCGGGGAAGAACTGATCACCACCATTTGTTTGGACGATTACCACTCGCTCGATCGCTATCAGCGCAAAGAGACGGGCATTACAGCGCTCGACCCCCGCGCGAACAACTTCGACCTGATGTACGAACAGGCGAAGGCGCTCAAGTCCGGCCAGAGCATCATGAAGCCGATTTACAACCACGAAACGGGCTTGATCGACCCGCCCGAGAAAATCGAACCGAATCGCATCATCGTGCTTGAAGGGTTGCACCCCCTTTACGACGAGCGCGTTCGAGAACTGCTGGACTTCAAGGTCTATCTGGACATCAGCCCCGAAATTAAAGTGGCCTGGAAAGTGCAGCGCGACATGGCGGAACGCGGCCACACCTACGAAGACGTGCTGCGGTCGATCCAAGCGCGCAAGCCGGATTTTGAAGCCTACATCGACGTGCAGAAGAAATTCGCCGATGTCGTGATTGAAGTCCTGCCCACCAAGCTGCTGCCCGAAATTGACAAAGCCCACAAGATTTTGCGCGTGCGTCTGATTCAGCGAGAGGGTGTTGCCCACTTCCAGCCGACGTACTTGTTCGATGAGGGCTCCACCATCGACTGGATTCCTTGCGGGAAAAAGCTGACCTGCTCCTACCCCGGCATCCGGATGCACTATGGCCCGGACGAGTACTACGGCCACGAAGTCTCTGTGTTGGAGCTAGACGGGCAATTCGACAATCTCGAAGAGGTGATTTACATCGAGAATCACCTCAGCGCTACGTCAACCAAGTCTTACGGCGAACTGACCGAGCTGCTGCGCAAGCATCCTGACTATCCCGGCGCTCGCAATGGATCGGGGATGTTCCAGGCGATCGTGGGTTTGAAACTGCGCGCGGTTTACGACAGCGTCACCGCTGCAGCTCCCGTGGCTGCTGCAGTCTAAATCCGCATCACGTACCGAACCGTCCCGGCACTTCCTGCAAGAGGCTGGGGCGGTTTCGCGTAGGGTGGCGAGCTACAGTAAAAACGCATCGATCGCGTGGAGGAAAGCGTCGTGCTGCTACCGAAAGGGTTCGAGGTCGAGATGTACACGGGAACTCCCACGGGAGAAGCTGTGGGGTTCTCCGATCGCATTGCCGCCGAACTTCCCGGTTTTGTGCGCGAACCCGATCGCCGCAATGTCGAATACACCACGGCTCCGATCGCGGCTTACGATCGCCTCCCTTGCGCCCTGCTTCAGCCTCGCGTACAGTTGCGCCAGTTTTTGGCTGCCCAAGGGGATTACACGCTGCTACCAGGGAGTACGTTGGCGGCGGGGGGAAGCGATCGCTTTCAGCGCTCCGATCCTGACAATCCCTATCACGCTTACATCGAGCGCACCTACGGTACGACGGTCGTTACGGCCAGCATCCACATCAACATCGGCATTGAAGATCCCGAACTTCTCCTGCAAGCCTGTCGCTTAATGCGCATGGAAGCGCCTTTGTATTTGGCGTTAAGTGCGTCATCGCCGTTCTTGGATGGTGAGATTACGGGGTCGCATTCGCGGCGTTGGCAAGTGTTCCCGAAAACCCCCGTGCGAGTGCCCCTATTTGAAAATCCCGAGCATTACATCCGTTGGACGCACGAGCAGTTAGAGCTTGGCACGATGCAAAACGTGCGGCATCTATGGTCGGCAGTTCGACCGAACGGGCCGAACCGTCCCTACTGTCTGAACCGAGTTGAGATTCGGATTTGCGATCTGGTCAGCAATCCTTTCGACCTGCTCGCGATTACGGCATTGATCGAAGCGCGGATTTGGCAGATGTTGCAACATCCCGAGCAGTTCGAGCCGCTGCGGGGGGCATTTACGCCAGAAGAACTGATCGAGGTGAGCGATCGCAATGAAGACGCTGCCGCGCGCCACTCTTTGGCCGCTAAGCTGATCCACTGGCAAACGGGAGAAGAAATTCAGGCTGCCGAATGGATCGAACGTCAATATCCCGAGGCTTGGCTGACGGCTCGCAGTCGCGGCTTTAGCTGTTTCCTCTCCCCGCTGCAAGACATTTT
>JBCBTL010000081.1:0-8013 GCA_039818705.1 Cyanobacteria bacterium J06639_1 | reverse complement strand
CTTTAACCAGTCCATTGCCAAGGGCGAGTACCACATGAACTCAGTGCCCATGGCCAAGGCACTTCATAAGGCAATCAAGGCCCCTGAAAGCTACGACCACTACGAGCTTTACAAGCGCTACATCGGCGATCGCCCCCCCACCGGCCTCCGGGATTTACTCGATTTCGAGAGCGATCGCGAGCCGATTTCCCTCGATGAAGTCGAACCCGCTGAAAAGCTCTACGAGCGCTTCGCCACAGGCGGCATGTCGCTGGGCGCACTTAGCCGCGAGGCACACGAAACGCTGGCGATCGCCATGAACCGCATCGGCGGCAAATCCAACTCCGGCGAAGGCGGCGAAGACCCCGAACGCTTCCTCACGATCGCGGACGTTACCGCCGACGGCAAATCCACTCGCTTCCCGCACCTGAAAGGCTTAACCGCTGGCGATAACGCGAGTTCGGCCATCAAACAGGTCGCCTCCGGTCGCTTTGGCGTGACCCCTGAGTACCTGCTTAGCGCTCGCCAAATCGAAATTAAAGTCGCCCAAGGAGCGAAACCGGGCGAAGGCGGTCAGCTCCCCGGTCACAAAGTCAGCCCCTACATCGCCACGCTGCGCCGCTCCAAACCCGGCGTACCGCTAATTTCGCCCCCGCCCCACCACGACATCTACTCGATTGAAGACCTGGCGCAGCTCATCTTCGACCTGCACCAAATCAATCCCGAGGCGAAAGTCTCCGTCAAGCTGGTGGCAGAAATCGGCATCGGCACGGTGGCCGCAGGGGTCGCTAAAGCTAACGCAGATGTCATCCAAATCTCCGGTCACGAAGGCGGCACGGGGGCATCTCCCCTCAGCTCCATCAAGCACGCGGGCGTGTCGTGGGAATTGGGAATTACGGAAGTGCATCGATCGCTACTCGAAAACGGGCTGCGCGATCGCTCCATTCTCCGCGTAGACGGCGGCATTCGCTCCGGTTGGGAAGTCGTCCTCGCCGCCATGCTGGGCGCTGAAGAGTTTGGCTTCGGCACGGTCGCGATGATCGCTGAAGGCTGCATCATGGCTCGCATTTGCCACACCAACAACTGCCCGGTAGGGGTCACCAGCCAAAAAGAAGCCCTACGCAAGCGCTTCCCCGGTACGCCCGAGAACATCGTCACTTTCTTCGCCTTCATCGCGGCAGAAGTGCGGCAAATCCTGGCGACATTGGGCTACCGCTCGATCGCCGAACTCGTCGGTCGCTCCGACCTGCTCGTGCCGCGCGCCGGGGTCGAGTTAGCGAAGACTAAAACCGTCGATTTGAGCTGCCTGACCGACCTGCCCGACACCCGCAGCGATCGCAACTGGCTCGACCATGAAGACGTTCACAGCAATGGCCCCGTCCTCGACGACGAGCTGCTAAGCAAGCCCGAACTGCAAGCGGCGATCGCCAATTCCGGCCAAGCCACCCTCGACAGCGCGATCGTCAATACCGATCGCTCCGTGGGCGGACGGATTGCGGGGGCGATCGCCAAACAGCACGGCAACAACGGCTTCGCCGCAGCGGGCGGACGCATCCAGCTCAACTTCTCCGGTTCGGCGGGTCAGAGCTTCGGAGCCTTCACCCTCCCCGGCATGGTGATGAACCTCGTAGGCGAGTCGAACGACTACGTGGGCAAGAGCATGAACGGCGGCGAAATCATCGTCAGCCCCCCCGCCAACTCTCCTCGCGCGCCCGAAGATCACGTCATCATCGGCAATACCTGCCTCTACGGAGCCACGGGCGGTATTCTCTACGCCAGCGGTCAAGCCGGAGAGCGCTTCGCCGTGCGCAACTCCCTCGGTCGCGCCGTCATTGAAGGTGCTGGCGACCACTGCTGCGAATACATGACGGGCGGCACGATCGTCGTGCTGGGCAAAGTCGGGCGCAACGTGGGTGCGGGCATGACAGGCGGCCTCGCCTACTTGCTGGACGAAGCGGGCAACCTCCCCGCCAAAGTAAACAGCGAAATCGTCCGCATCCAGCGCGTCCAAACCCCCGCCGCAGAAGCGCAACTGCGCGAGATGATCGAGCAGCACCGCGATCGCACGGGCAGCCCCAAAGCCACTCGCATCCTAGACAACTGGGCGGAGTACCTCCCTCAGTTCTGGCAAGTCATCCCCCCATCGGAAGACAACACCGAACTGACTCATCCACAGCCCGAAGCGGCGGCAGTCGTCGCATCCTAGCGGTCTAGATCGGCATCTCTGGGGGCGATCGCCGCTTCCAGGGATGCTTGCAAATCTTGAGTGAGCTTATCGACAGTTTGACGGCGGCTGGATTGGTAGTCTTGCCAGTAGTCAGCGATCGCGATCGTGTTCCCGATAACGACTTCAGCCCGACGCGCCCCCAGTTCGGGCGGAGCATCAGTCGGCTGTTCGGTCACCAGCGCCACCAAGTACCACAGCAGCAGCGTCGTTTCGGCAAACCGCTCGACCGTGGGGTTATCCCGCACGTAAGTGCCGTTGACCGTCGTGAACCGCTCCATCAGACGCATGTGCCAAAGGCGATCACTTGCTTCCGCCGCCGCGCGATCGGCCAAGCTGCGCTCGAAACTCGATAGCGCGTCCAAATCCTTAATATCTTCCCGATAAATCCAGTCCCAAGCCGCTTGCTCGACCCGATGGCGGCGGGAAATGAAATCTTCTTTGGGTTTGAGATTGAAATGGGACTCGGCCACCGCGATCGCCGCTCCCAAAAGTGCTTGCAACCGTGTCTGAAACGTCCCGTTCTCGGGAGGCTCGTGGTTGTAAAGCTTGACGTAAAACGCCTCCACCATTGAGAGCGTTCTTTCTCCCAGCTTCACCAGTCGGGGATAGAGCGTTTCGACCGGATTCGCATCAGACGAACTCAACGCCCGAACTGGAGGTGCAATGCCGCAATCTCGTTCGAGCTGAGTGAGTAAAGCATCCAGTCGCGTCCACGGCGGCTCGATGTAGAGATAGCGAATGCCGATGGGGGCGATCGCCACCTCTTCATCTCGTTCCGCTTTGTGCAAATCGCTCGCACACCAAAACGCGAGCTGAGCCACCCCCGGCTCTAATGGATTCACCTTTTCGCTGTGGCCGTTAATCGTGCCTTCGGGGGCGATCGCCAGCGGCATCGACCCATTGGCAAACAGATCGCGCGCTCCCTGTAATCCTTGGCGATCGAGTTTGCCACGCAGTAGAGAAGATGCGCCCAAGCGAGGTAACACCCATTCAATTCTCGACCCACCCCACAGAGGAATGCCGCGATCGTAGATGAAGTGGGCGAACAGCGGGTGTTTGAGGGAAACTCCCTGATGGCGAGCGGCGCGATCGAGCGCGTAAGACAAGGTGTAGGCCAGACACGGCGGATCGTCCAAACTTGGATGGCGAAATGCCAGCATCAGCCGCGTCTTTCCGGACTGAAATAATCGATACTGCTCGACTAATTCCTCCGCATTGACGAGCCGAACGTTGTAGACTCCCAAATTAAACCGCAGCCACAGCAGTAAAAAAGGCCGCGCCACCCTCAACAGCCACGGCTTCAAATTGGCCGGAATGTACGAAAGCGGCGGTTGAACGGTACGTGTCGTCATGAGCTGCAACAGTGGGTGCTTTGCTTAATTCCGCAACATGAAGGCGCTTGAGGACTCTCGGACATCCGACAAGACCCTCACGAACGATCCGTAGAGTGCAACCGCCGTCGAGGACTGCGATAGATGATATTTCCAGTCGAGACTCGCTCCCGCTGGCGCAACGCCTCGCAAATCTGCCCGAGATCGTTGCCGTAGCGCGAGGCATGTTCGGCACGATATCGTCGAATTTCTTCAACAATCGGATCGCAAGTCATCATTAAGCTCCAAGTTCTTCCGGCGAGCAAAGGATCGGGCAGAGATATCCAAGCTCTTCAACTACTTCGACAATAGCTGATTTCTTTTCCGCATTATTGATATGTTTGAAGTTCCAAGTGAGTACGTATTCAATACCATTGGCAACTGCAATGCCAATATGCAAGGCATCCTCTTTACTGTTTTGCGGTACTGCTTTCGCCGTAATGAGAGCGTTAGCAACAGTCTCCGCTTCAGGCAATACCCCCAGCCTCAGCACGTCACGAACGGCATTGAGTCTGCGCTGGGCAGCGCTGGGATCTCCCGAAGAAATTTCAACTTCAACCAACACGGAGATGAAAATCTCAAATCGAGATCTACAGCTCATCCACCATTCCTCTGTGATGGCTTGACGTGCTGCCGAGACAATGTCTCGACTGGGTCGCGCAGTCAGATAACTAATGACTGAAGATTCGAGGTAAACGCTGGCTTTCATAAAACAGGAGAGGAAACAGCGCGCCTTTATCTACGTCAGCACGACTGGAGTTAACAGCTCGTGAAATCAGACCCTTTGAGAACGAACCTAACGCGCGATCGCCCTCTTCTCGCAATCCTCTACTGAAAACAACATTAACCGATCGGTCTAAGAAACTGTAAATTAAGTATGTGGATGAAACGCAAAACGCACTCCAATGACTCGCGGCCCCAAGAAGCAATTCGATACGGACGTCGCTTTAACTAAGGCGATGGAGGTATTCTGGGCGCGCGGCTACGAAGCCGCTAGCCTCTCGGAATTGCTGCGCCATATGGGGATTGGCAAGAAAAGTCTGTACGACACCTTTGGCAACAAGCGCTCGCTGTTCCTGAAAGCTTTGGAGCATTACGCTCGCACTACGCTTCTAGACATCCGCGATCGCCTATCTGCCCCAGGGTCTCCTGCGGCCAACGTGAAGCAGTTGCTTCAAGACTGGCAGGAGGTACACGCCCGTCCCGGTAGTTGCGGCTGCATGCTCGGCACCAACATCGCTGACTTTAATACCGACGACGAGGCGATCGCCAAAGTCTTGCGGGGATATTTGAAGCAGCTTGAAGATGCCTTTGCACGGGCATTAACCCGCGCCCAACAAGCCGGGGAACTCAGCCCGACTGCGAGTCCGCGCGATTTGGCTCGGTTAATCCTCTGTATGACTCAAGGGGTTGCCTTACTAGGTCGTGTGATGAAGGACGGCAGCACTTTAGAAGGAGCAGTTGCAGCAACAGCGACCCTTCTAGAGAGCGGCTAATTTTTTTGCCTCAATCTAGACCAATCGTTCAAAGTTTTTGAGTTCGTTACTCACCCCAAGGAGCCTTCACCATGAGCTACACCATCCAAAACAAAACCGTCCTGGTTACGGGAGCCAATCGCGGCATTGGCAAAGCGCTAGTTGAAACCTTTCTCGATCGCGGCGCAACCAAGGTCTATGCTGCCGTACGGACATTGGAGAGTGCGGCTCCCTTGGTCGAGAAATATGGCAACGAAGTGGTTCCAATTCGGATCGATGTGAGCGACCCACAGTCAGTCGTAGCAGCGGCGAAGACCGCAAGCGACGTGGAGGTGGTCGTCAACAACGCGGGCGCATTTCAGGCCGCTTCTCCTTTGGATGAAGACGCGATCGCCAGCCTCGAATTCCACATGAACGTCAACGTTCACGGTTTAATTCGGATGGCACAAGCATTTGCTCCGGTGCTGAAAGCCAACGGCGGCGGAGTCTTTGCACAGCTCAATTCAGTGGTTTCGATGAAGGCATTCTTCGCCAACTTCGCGACTTACGCAGCCTCTAAAGCAGCATCCTATTCTGTTACCCAGGGTTTGCGGGAACTGTTGAAGGAGCAGGACACACTCGTACTGAGCGTTCATCCTGGCCCAATTGCGACAGATATGGCAGCTTCCGCTGGAATGACAGACATGGCGGAGCCACCTTCGCTGGTAGCTGATGGCATCATCGCCGCTCTAGAATCTGGAGACTTCCACGTCTTTCCTGACACGATGGCTAAGCAAATCGGTAGCGCGTACCAAAGCTTTGCCACAAACGTCATTGAAGCTGACCTGTCGGAAAGTTAGAGCACTCATACACGTGCGAACATTGGGTAGATCGGCAGTTTGAGAGCGATCGCTTCCCCATTCTGGATGGAGATCCGAGGGCGATCGCTCTCCCCAAGTCCAAGCAAAACACCCCGCCAGGAGTCTGACGGAGTGCTGCGCTAGATGGTTGTTAGTTGAAGGCCTACGCCATGACAGAACGAGCGGTGTCCAGCAAGTTCTCGACGGTGAAGCCGAATTTTTCCATGCAGGTGCCGCCGGGGGCAGATGCGCCGAAGCGATCGATGCCAATGACTGCGCCCGCCGAACCGACGTATTTGTGCCAGCCCATGGTCGAACCTGCCTCAATGGACACGCGCTGGGTCACGCTAGGAGGCAAGATGCTGTCGCGGTACTCCTGGGTTTGCGCCTCGAATAGCTCAATGCAGGGCATCGATACGACACGCGCGGCTTTACCTTCTTTGGCCAGCTCTGCTGCTGCATCTACCGCTAACTTCACTTCCGATCCCGTCGCAATCAGAATGATGTCAGGGTTTTCAGCTTCAACCACTGTGTAGCCACCCTTTTGAGTCCCTTCTACTGAAGTTCCCGCCAAATTGGGCAGCTTCTGGCGTGAGAACACCATCAGAGAGGGGGTTTTCGTTTGGGTCAGTGCCGACTGATACGTGCCGACTGTTTCCTTTGCATCTGCCGGACGTAGGACGTGTAGGTTGGGAATGGCGCGCAGCGACGCAACTGTCTCGACAGGTTGGTGGGTGGGGCCGTCTTCACCCAACGCGATCGAATCGTGGGTCATGACGTGCAGGACGCGAATCTCAGACAGTGCCGACAGGCGAATCGCTGCCCGCATGTAGTCGGAGAAGATTAAGAACGTCGCATCGTAAGGAATCAAGCCGCCGTGCAGCGCCATACCGTTGGCCACTGCGCCCATCGCGTGCTCGCGAACGCCGAAGCGGAAGTTGCGGCCTTCGTAAGACTCGGGCTGGAACTCAGCTAAACCACTCAAGAACGTCATGTTGGAGTGAGCCAAGTCTGCAGAACCGCCCAGCAGTTCGGGCACGACCGGAGCGAGTGCGTTGAGGCAGAACTTGGAGAGGTTGCGGCTGGAATCTTGCTTTTCGAGCACGGTGTCGAGTGCTTCTTTCCAGCCGTCGGGTAGTTCGCCAGCCATCGTGCGCTCGAATTGAGCCGCTTCAGCAGGGTAAGCCAGCTTGTAGGCTGCAAAGCGCTCGTTCCAAGCCGCTTCCGCTTGAGCGCCTGCATCTGTCGCTTCGCCAAAGTGCGCTTTCACGTCATCGGGCACCAGGAAGTCAGGCTCCAGAGGCCAATCGAGCGCTTCTTTGGTGAGCTTGATTTCATCGGGGCCGAGGGGCGCGCCGTGAACGCCAGCAGTCCCGGACTTGTTGGGTGAGCCGTAGCCGATGGTGGTGGTGATGACAATGAACGACGGCTTATCGGTGACGGACTTCGCCTCAGCGATCGCTTTCTCAATCGCATCTAAATCCGTATCGCCCTGCTCGACGTAGGAGACGTGCCAGCCGTAAGCCTCGTAGCGCTTGCCCACGTCTTCAGTGAAGGCAATCTCGGTGCTGCCGTCGATGGAAATGCTGTTGCTGTCGTACATGACGATCAGCTTGCCCAGCTTCATGTGACCCGCCATGGAAGCTGCTTCGCTGGCGATGCCTTCCATGTTGCAGCCGTCGCCCGCGATCGCGTAGGTGTAGTGATCGACGATGTTATGACCGGGCTTGTTGTAAGTGGCAGCCAGGTGCGCTTCCGCGATCGCCAGCCCCACTGCGTTGCCAACCCCTTGACCGAGGGGGCCGGTGGTCACTTCCACACCCTCGGTCTCGAAGTTTTCGGGGTGACCGGGGGTTTTGCTGCCCCACTGCCGGAATTGCTTGAGGTCATCCAGCGAGACGTTGTAGCCCATCAGGTGCAGCAATGCGTACTGCAACATGCAGCCGTGACCTGCCGAGAGGATGAAGCGATCGCGATCGGCCCACTTGGGGTTGTTGGGGTTGCACTTGAGGAATTGCTTCCAGAGGACGTAGGCCATCGGCGCTGCCCCCATCGGCAAGCCGGGGTGGCCGGACTTCGCCTTCTGCACGGCATCCACCGCCAAAAAGCGGATGGTGTTGATC
>JBCBTL010000080.1:0-8021 GCA_039818705.1 Cyanobacteria bacterium J06639_1 | reverse complement strand
CGTGTACGAAGCGCAGGACGATCCCAATTCGCTACCGTCACAAGCAGTCGAGGCCTTTGCCACTCAAAACCCCTGCCGCGTCATCGACTTGCGATCGAAAACAGAGGGCGACGAGAGTGCGCCCGTGGAAGCGCAGGTGGCTGCGTATTGCCCAGTGGATGGCGGCGGTAGCAGTGGACTGGTGTGCTGCGAATACATCACGTTACAAGCAACAGAAGCCGCTTTCGAGCGCGCGTGCAGCACGATCGCTTCTTTATTAATTGCCGATTTACCCGCTTACCTGTGGTGGCGCGGCGATTTGGACTTAGATAGCTCGCTGTTCCAGCAGCTCGTCAATCTCAGCCATCGCGTCATCGTCGATTCCAGCACGTTCGTCTATCCCGAAGAAGACCTGCAAGAGATGCACTTGCTGGTCACGCGGAATAACTACTGCGGCGATTTGAATTGGCGGCGGTTGAATTCTTGGCAGGAGCTCACTGCACAGGCGTTTGACCCGCCGGAACGACGAGCTTCGCTGGGGGCAATCGATCGCGTCACGGTGGATTACAACGCCGCTAATCCTTGCCAGGCGATGATGTACGTGGGTTGGCTTGCCAGTCGGTTGGGGTGGGAGCCTCGTACCCGCGTGCAGCGCGTCGAGCACGACTACGCGATCGATGACTTTACCTTTCGCTCTCCAACTGGCGTAGAAGTCTTGGTCGAACTCGCCGCCGTGCCCACCGCAGCCGATACGCCCGGTGAATTGACTGGATTGCGCCTGAATTCCTCCGATCCGAACGCGGATGCCTGTACCGTTCTCTGTTCGGAGACGACGGGCTGCATGCGCATGGAAGTGATGGGTGGGGCGCAAAGCTGCCGCATCCAGCAGGTGTCGTCGGTCGATCGCCAAGCCGCTGAGACTCTTTTGGCACAACAGCTTCAGCGCATTGGCAACGACCAGCTTTATGAAGAGAGCATTGCGATGGTCGAGCGGATGCTGAATCTCTCAGACAGCTAGTCTCAGCTCGTTCAAAAAACCGATCAGGGATAGAAGCCGAGTTTGGGCAATCCGATCGCTTCCGGCCAGCCGTGCATGATGTTAAGGCACTGAACGGCTTGGCCGGCTTGACCTTTGAGGAGATTATCGATCGCCGACATGACGACGACTCGCTGCGTGCGAGGGTCGATCGCGATGCCGATCGCGCAGGTGTTCGTACCGCTGACCCATTTCGTGCGCGGGTAGGTTCCGGGGGGGAGGATGCGCACCCACGGAGACTGGCGGCTGTAGCTGTTGCGGTAGAGGGTGAGCAGGTCATCGGCGACCAGCCCCGGATCGCGCAGGGTGGCGTAGACGGTGGACAAAATGCCGCGCACCATCGGAATTAGGTGCGGGGTGAACTGGACGCGGACGGGTTGGCGAGCTAGGTCGGTGCAAATCTGTTCGATTTCGGGGGTGTGGCGGTGATTGGTGACGCCGTAGGGATGAAACGATTCGTCTACTTCCGCGAACAGCGAGCCGATTTTGGCCGCTCGCCCCGCGCCTGATGCTCCCGATTTGGCGTCGATGATGATGCTGTCGGGGTCGATGAGGTCTTTTTGCAAGAGGGGGGCGATCGCTAGCAGCGAGGCTGTCGGGTAGCAGCCCGGACATCCCACCACGTCAGCAGCGGCAATGGCCTCCCGATACAGTTCGGGCAGTCCGTAGACGGCGCGATCGTTAGCGGCGCGGTGAGCGTCCGTCGGCCAAGCGTCGTCATCCGGTCGATACCACTCGCGGTAGGTGTCGAGGGTGCGGAAGCGGTAGTCGGCAGACAAATCGAGAACGCGACAGCCCCGCGCTTGCAGCTCGGGCGCGAGGGTGCAGGCAATGCCGTTGGGCAGTGCCAAAAAGACGACTTGGCAATCGCGGGCGATCGCCTCCACGTCGATCGCTTGGATGGGGAGGTCTAAAAACGCTCCCAGATGAGGGTAAAGCTCGCTGAATTTTCGTCCGGCGCTGCTGTGTCCGGCCAAATGCGCGATCGTGACGTGTGGGTGATCGAGCAGGAGACGCACGAGCTGGACTCCTCCGTACCCTGAAGCTCCTACGATGCCGACGGCGATGCGATCGGTTGCTGCTGGAGAGTCGCTCATAAGCTGGAAACAGGCGATCGCGCCCCGCGAAAGTGCTCTCATCCTGCCATCGTTCGCGCCGAGAAATCAAAATATTGGAACGCGCGATCGCCCGCGAAATGTGATGCACCATTGCAACAGATGTATCGAAATTGCTAACTCCATGACGCGATCTGGACGTTCCACCCGCCCGCTCGGATGCTGGCTGGGCTGTTTGACTCTCCTCGTCGGCTTTCCGGCGGTCGTCATCATCGGCAGCTACGTCATCTTGGCGCACACCGCCGTGCCTCTGAAGCTGATGGCAATGGCACTTAAATCTTCAGAAGCGGGATTGGGCATTGAAGGCATCGAGATCGACGGCATTCGCGGCTCGATTTCGCGAGGGTTTCGCATTCGCTCGATTGTCATTCCCGGTCGCGAAGATGCGGAGGAGACTCGTCTCGAAGATCTGCGATTCCAATACAACGGTGTCTCCGACGTATTTCGCAATCGGCGCTTCATCATTTCCGAACTGTCCGTGCAAAGCGCTTACATCGAACTCGATAGCAGTATTTTCGACGACACGGACTCAGCGATAGATCCGTTAACGGAAGAGTCCGAGACTTCTGAGGCAACACCCTCACCCGCGCCTGAGACCACTCCAGAAGCTAGCTCGGAGACAGGTAGCCGAGAAGATGAAGAGGCTGAGGAGTTAGAGATAACGTTCGAGCTGCGATCGCTAGAGTTGCAAAACGTGCGGGTGCGGACGAGCGATCGCACTTTCGAGCTCGCCATTCCCCAGTTTCAACTCGCCGGTTTGCTCGTCGAAAACGGAGCATTCGTCCTCCAATCCCTCGACGCTCGCGATCTCAGTCTGCGTCGCGATGCTATCGATTTGGCGCTAGACATTCCCGAGATCGCGCTCAAAGATGCATTCCTGTCGAACGATCGGTTCGACATCGCCGAGTTCGCGATCGCCAGCAACCTCATCGATGCCGAACTCCAAGCGATCGCCCCCGAGGAGATCGACGGCCAGATGATTCCCTACTCGCAGCGACTGCAACTGAACATCGCTCCCGCCATTCACCCGCGCGTCGTGCAAGCGTTCGATTTCAACATTGATTTTGCCCCCATCGGCGATCGCGTCATCTCCCGCTTTTCTGGCTTCAACAATGCCTTCGAGCAGGTGCACTTCCCCGATCGCACCTCCCGAGCGATGGTGACATCGTTCCGCCCGCGCGATTATTTTCAAATCGAGTCCGACCTAGTGCCAGAACGCTGCTCGCTCGTGACTCGGCGCGAGGCGGACGCACCTGCGGATGTAGCAGAGACCGTCGGAGAATGCGTCCTCGGTGCAACCCAGTTCGACTTTCCCGCTCCCGATGCCGAGTGGGACGCGATCGCCCGCACGACCGACTTGCAAATTTCAGCTCGCTGGCTCGACGAAAACAATCAGTTTTCCCGCTTCGGGGCGTTTACGTCCGATCCTCCCCTGTCGCAGCCTGAAATCGTCGCTCGTATTTATTTTCAAACCCCGCTCGATCGCCTCGATGCCAGCCAGCGATCGCGGGTGGAAGCGATCGTCCGCGAACTGCAACAGGCTCAGCCAGAGGCGGGGAACACCAGCGGCGTTTCGATCTTGAGCGACAGTTGACACGGCGACACACTGACAGACTGGCGATCGGCTTGAGAAGTCGGCTTGCCCTTAAGTAGCGTTGGAGAATCGGGTAAATCGTCCGCGCAGGCATAGCGACCCACCACCGTACCGCTCTCCGTTTGCATCACCAAGCTGTAGCGATGGCGAGCGGCCACGCGCCCGAGCGCCTCAACCACGCGATAGCGCTCTAAATACTGCTGCCTCGGCCAGTTATCCGCCACGATCGCCACCACAGCTCGTTCGTCCGAACGCGCGTGCCACGATTGCAACGCCACAGGCTGATAGCGCTGAATCGCCCAGTCTAAGCTAGGCACGTCTTCCGGGAACATCCCGTAGGCCGTTCTCGATACTGTTTCCGCCCGCACCGGCGCGCCCCACACCGCAGCGCTAAGCGCTAGGGCTAGCCAGCGATCGCAACACTTCAGAGTGCGGGGGTGGAGCATCCTTCCATCCAGGGCATTACCCCTAAGATACTGAGAATGACGATGCGAAACATCTACCCCAAGCAAGACTTGCCACCAGCACGGCAACTCCTAGCGGCACGTCATGCTTCGAGGGTCAGGATTCGGTATCTGGAGCCGATGCAAGTGGAGTGCCCTGCAAACACGCGCCGTCCAGGTTCGCGCCATCCCACTGCGAATGCTCCACCCGAGCGCACAACAAATTCGCCCGCGCCAGATTCGCCCCCCGCAGAATCGCACCCGTTAGATTCGCTTCTTCCAAATCCACCCCGGTCAAATCCGCCCCGCAGAGATTGGCACTGCTCAAATCGCTGCGGGTTAAATCGGCTCCGGCCAGCGAAGCCCCGCGCAAATCCGCGCCGCGCAAGTCCGCTTCGGCCAAGTCCGCTCGGTCGAACACGGCTCCAGCCGCAAACGCTCCGGCTAAACTGACTTGGCTGGCGATCGCCTCCGAAAAGTTCGCCCCGCGCGCGTCCGCATTGCGAGCGTCCGCCCCGCTCAAATTCGCCCCCGTCAAATCCGTTCCGCGTAGCGTGGCGCGCAGTTGCGATCGCCGCAAATCTGCCCCCGCCAGCGACGCTCCGGTAAAGTTGGCGCGCGAACAATCCGCCTCCGCCAACTCCGCTCCGGCTAAATTAACCCCCGCAAACTGACCGTCTGCGAGCGAGCGAGTCTGTCCGGTTTTGATAGCAGTCAAATCGAGTGCGGCCATGAGCATTACGAAGCAGGTACAGAAGACGGAGGAGCGGGAGCTTCCAGCCAAACGTCGGGCATCTGACTGGGGCGATCGGGCAGTTTCATCAACCCGATCTCGGCTAAGCGAATGACTGTTTGCAGCGCTTCCACTAGCTTAGGATCGAACCGCTCGCCGCTGCGTTCCTGGCAGCTTTTCAGGGCATCTTTGAGGGGGAGAGCAGGACGCTTGCCGCGAGGCTGGGTTAAGTCTTGGAAATACGCCGCCAAATTGAGAATGCGCGATTCAATGGGAATGGCATCCCCTTGCATGCCATTCGGACGACCGCTGCCGTCCCAGCGCTCTAGGTGGTGGCGAATGATGTGGGAGATGGGATCGAGCTCGGGCATCGAAGAGAGCAGGCGAGCTGCGACAATCGAGCGATCGCGCCAGAACTCTGAATTCGCATTCATGAGCTCTTCGGGAGTGGATTCGAACAGTTCTTCGGGAGCCTCTGCGAGGCCGAGTCGGAACAAGAGTCCGGCCAAGCGTAACCGGCGAATTTTCAACGTCGGTAAATCCAGAACTTGGCCGAGGGTTTCGCACAGCGCCGACACTTGCAAAGACGCGACGGAATTGTACGGATCTTGACCGTCCGCGCGCTGCGCCATGCGCAAAAAGGCTTGCAGTTTGTTCGCAGCCAAATTGCGATTGAAGGTTTTCGCTTGCCCCTCCAGCTCCCACAGCTCGCGGGTTTGGCGGTTCACGGCGACGAGCTGCTGCTGGCTGCTCTGCAAGTACGTTACGACCCGACTGACCACATTGCTCAGATCGGCGGGGGCGGTATCGGGTTGAGCTGAAATTGCCTCCAGCCTAGCCGCGAGGCGATCGCTTAGTTCGGCATTGTAGGGTCGCATCCGGTCGATCGCGATCGCGGCTGCGGTTTCAACGGCGCGCCGCTCGAACGTCCACAGTCCGTAAAACTTGCGCTCCAAATCGACATCGGGATATCCGCGCGGGCCGTACTCTGCTTCACTCAGCTCGTGACACAGCACCATCGCCGCGTAGTTGGGCGCCAGAATGATGAGATTCCATTCTTCCGCATACGGATCGTCGCGATCGAGATCCACCAAGTTGACGTTATCGAGCTGACTGGTTTTGTGCTGGCCGAAACCGCTATCGGGCACGGCGGCGATCGCCACTTCGCTGCTGCTTTGCGCCAAATCGAAATAGCGATCGGCCTCTTGCAGATACCACTTGCCTTCTTGAAACGTGACCAATACCAGCGGTCGTAACTCGGGGGCTTCGGGATCGTTCTGCAAGATGTGATCTTCGAGCGCGTGGCAGAGCGCGACCAGCGTGTTCTTGAAATACACGCCAAAACTCGATGGCAGTTCGCCGTCAGGAAGCGTCGCCTTCAAGCGACTGAGAGTAGACTCTGGCCTCATCTAGAACCCAATTGCAACGATGGTTTGCGCTGAGCGCCACATTCCTTATCGTAACTGTCAGCGTCCCCGTCGAGGGGGAACGATCGCTAACCCCATGCATCTTGCCCCCCGAGCAAGTCTCCACCCCGAGCTACGGGAACCCTGCGAAGGCTCCTAAAAAGCGCAGACGCGAGCGATCCAGCACGGTCGCGACCGAAAAGCTAACGATTGAGACGCTAACGATTGAACAAACGCCCGAACAGCCCCTTTTGCTGGCTGTCGGCTTTTTTGGCGCCTTTGCCAGACGAACTGGTTGACTGACTGTTTGCTGAGGTCTTGGGCTTAGCCGATACGCTTTTCAAGCGACCTTTTGCGTCCGCATTCCCAGGGTCGAGTTCCAAAGCCTTTTGAAAGTCAATCCGAGCCAGCGTCGCGTTGCGCTGCATCTGATGAGCGATCCCCCGCTGTATGTAGAACTGGGGGTTTTGGGGATCTTCGCGAATGGCAAACCCGAAAAATTTAACGGCGTCTTTGTACAAACGACGCTGCATCATGTCCATCGCTTGTTCGAACCGCTTCATCCCCGGCGGGGGCACATCTGGAGCGGGCTCGGGCTCGGGGGGCGGTGGGGGCGGACTTGATGCTGCTTTGGGCGCGGGAGACGCTGAAACGGGTTTGGGAGGAGGAGGCGGCGCACTCGGTTGAGGGGGGGCAGTGGCAGAGCGAGACGCCGTGCTGCCAAAAGAGAGAGAACTCGGAGCCGAAGTTGCAAGGACTGGGGGCTTGTATCCCTCAGACAACAGCAAGTAAGCCAGATTGATCTGACTGATGATTTCAGTGCGGGCGATCGCCTGCTCCAAATCGACATATTGATTTTCAGCCAGTTGCACCACCACTTCGTAGTAGTCGTCGTCTAATTTAATTGACTTGCGGAGCTTTTCCGCGAGTTCGTGTTGTGGCCAAAGGGCGTCTTCAGGATCTTTGAGCAGGGTCTTCATGCGCAAGCGCAGCAACGCTTGATATTCCTTACGCTCGCTCGGCTTATTTAACACGGCACTTGCCGGGCTGACTAATTTAGAAAAGAGCCAGTTCGCTTCGTCAATTTTGTCGGGGATGGTGATGAAGCGATCGGGGTGGAGCGCTTTTGCCGCCTGGATGTAGCCGCGTCTCAATCGGCGATCGCTCGCGTTGATCGGTACGCCGAGAATTGCGTAATAATCCGATTCGTATTGCCCGAGCCCCTTGGTGATGCGGGGTAACTCGCCGAACGGCTTCATAGCTGCCACTGCTCCAGGATTCTATCTAGCTTACCCTCGCCTTTTAATTCCGCGATCGCTTCATCCAGGACATCTCGAATCGAGGCGCGTTCGGCCTGCACCACTCCCACCAGTGGGGTACTCATCACCGCCGCATCCACCACGACGAACTCATCATCATCTCCAGCATTCTCACGAGAAGTACGGGCGAGAGCCGTAGCAACGGGGCGATCCACCACCAGCACGTCCACTTCATTTTGGGAGAGCTGTTCCACGAGGCGATCGAGATCGCGACTGGCAAACAGCCGAATGGCACTCCCGCGCTGCTCGTTATACGTCGTCATCAGCGCCGCCCCCGTGCTCTCGGTAACGATGCCGACGCGCAGGCCGAATAGATCGGAGAACTCGGTTACAGGAGGCTCGCGATCGCTACGCACCAGCATCGCTTGGGGGCGATCGTAATACGGCAATGTGGCC
>JBCBTL010000079.1:0-8096 GCA_039818705.1 Cyanobacteria bacterium J06639_1 | reverse complement strand
TTCACCTCCGCTGGCAGCGTCACGTTTACCGTGACCCGCCCGCATGCATCCCGCGATGCTTCTAACGCCTCCACAGCTCGAATGACGTTCGCCGTCGCAGACACCGGAGTCGGCATTGCTCCCGCAGATCTCGACCAAATCTTCCAACCGTTCGAACAAGTTGGCGATGCGAGCGCCCGCGCAGAAGGCACGGGGTTGGGCTTACCCATCTCCCGCAAAATTGTCGAACTCATGGGCGGAACGATTCACGTTCGCAGTCAACTCGGCGTTGGCAGTACGTTCAGCTTCGAGATCGAGCTACCCGTCGCGGACAACTGGACG
Organism: Cyanobacteria bacterium J06639_1; assembly: GCA_039818705.1. Taxonomy (GTDB): domain Bacteria; phylum Cyanobacteriota; class Cyanobacteriia; order Thermostichales; family PCC-7336; genus JBCBTL01. Next base: position 7,775 of record JBCBTL010000079.1, on the reverse strand, counting down.
GAGCGCATGGCGATCGCCGACGGCCACCAAATCGTCGGCTACGAGGGCGATCGCCAACATCTGCTGGTCGTGGACGATCGCTGGGAAAACCGAGCGGTCTTGCGAGAACTCTTGCATCCGCTCGGATTCCAGATCGCAGAAGCTGAAAACGGTCGCGAAGCATTGGAGGCGATCGCGCGACAGTCATTCGATTTAGTGATTACCGACCTCTCCATGCCCGTGATGGACGGCCTCGACCTGCTCGCTCACCTGAGGCGCGACCCGAACGCGCGGAATCTGCCTGTCATCGTGTCCTCGGCATCCGTCTCGAATCAAGATCGCCAAGTCAGTTTGGATGCGGGCGGCGATGACTTCTTACCCAAACCGATCCACGCGAACGACCTGTTTGCCATGCTTGCCGATCGCTTAGCCATTCAGTGGAGGTACGAACAGACAGAAGATTCACCTGCAAAGAACGCCGACGCAGAGCCGGACGCGATCGCCTTTCCCCCCGCAGAGGAGTTACGAGATATGCTCGATCTCGCTCGCAGCGGACTGCTGTTCAAACTCGTCGATCGAGCCGAACAAATCGGGGCAGAAAGCGATCGCTACACGCCCTTTTCGCGCGCGATCGCGCAACTGGCAAAAGACTTTCAAACAGAAGCGATCGAAGCCATGTTGTTAGACCATCTCGATACGCCAATTTGACACCTTGCCTCGCATCCATTGCTCGTCTTTTAAGAGCTGCTAACTCATCGTCCCCATCATGATGCAAACGCTGACACCTCCCACTAGCCTGATCTCGATCGTGGATGACATCCCGGCAAATCTGGATGTCCTCTCCGAAACCCTCAGAACGGCAGGTTACGACATTGCGGTTGCCACCAGTGGCAAACAGGCACTCCGACAGCTCGAACGCATCGCGCCAGATATTCTATTACTCGACATCAAAATGCCGGAAATGGACGGGTTTGAAGTCTGCACGCGCGTCCGGCAAAATCCCGCTACCTCTCACCTACCCATTATTTTCATGTCTGCTCTTTCGGATGTAGAAAGTAAGGTCAAAGGCTTCGAGCTGGGCGCAAACGATTACATCACCAAACCCTTTCAAGCCCGCGAAGTCCTGGCTCGCATTCAAAACCAACTCCAACTGCGCAGACTCACCCAACATCTCGAAGACGAAGTTTCTCGGCAGGTGATTTCTCTGCAACAGGCAAAGCAAGCCGCTGAAGATGCGAACTTAGCCAAAAGCCAGTTTCTCGCCAATATGAGCCACGAATTGCGCACCCCCCTCAATGCCATTCTCGGCATGTCGGAAGGACTGCAAGATCGCGTATTTGGCGACCTCAACGATCGCCAGATCAACGCCATTCAAACCATCGAACGGAACGGCAATCATCTCCTCGAACTGATCGAAGACATTCTCGACGTCACCCAAATCGATGCAGGACAACTCGACCTCCATCCCGCCCCCACGGCGATCGCCGATGTCTGCCAATCCAGTTTGGCCTTCGTAAAAAAACAGGCTCACGCCAAACAGATACACCTGCACCTCGACCTCCCCACCCACTTGCCCGATATTTGCCTGGATCGGCGGCGCATTCTGCAAGTGCTCGCCAACCTGCTCTCCAACGCCGTCAAGTTCACGCCCGAAGGCGGTCGCGTTGCGGTAGAAGTGACCTGTCTGCAACCGACGCGGGAAGCCGAACCTGGCTCGTCACACCCGCCAGCCCTCTTGCAAATCGCGATCGCCGATTCGGGCATCGGGATCGCTCCCGAAGACGTGAGCCGACTGTTTCAACCCTTCGTCCAAATCGACAGCGCCCTCAACCGCCACTACCAAGGCACCGGACTCGGACTTACCCTCGTCAAACGGATCGTCGAAATGCACGGCGGCACGGTTGGCGTCACCAGCCAGCTCGGCACGGGCAGCCGCTTTTGGATCGAGCTGCCCTACATCACCCAAGCCCCCTTTGCCAGCGAAGTCCGAAACGACGACGCTCCCACTCCGTCCGCGCCACCCTCTCAGCCGCAAACCGCTCCCCTCCTTCTCCTCGCCGACGACAATGAAGCCAATATCAGCACCCTCACCAGCTACCTCACGGCCAAAGGCTATCGACTGATTGCCGCTGGAGACGGGTTTGAAGCCGTGAATTTAACCCGCTCCGAACGTCCCGATCTGGTGTTGATGGACATACAAATGCCCGGACTAGACGGCCTCGAAGCGATCGCGAAACTTTCCCAGTTACCCGACACGGCACACATTCCCATCGTGGCGTTAACGGGGTCGGTGTTGCCGGGCGATCGCGAACGCTGTTTGCAAGCTGGGGCGAAAGATTACATGTCGAAACCGATCCGGCTCAAACAGTTAGTCACGGTCATTCATTCGTTAATGGCAGCGCAGGAGGTGACATCGTGAACGTGCCGTCTATTTTAGTGGTCGATGACGAACCCGATAATTTTGACGTGATCGAGACGTTCTTGAGCGATCTTGACTGCGAGTTACATTATTCAGCCAGCGGCAACGACGCGCTTTCTGCGATCGAAACCTTTAACCCCGATCTGATTTTGCTCGACGTGATGATGCCGGGAATTGACGGTATCGAAGTCTGTCAAACCCTCAAAGCGATGCCCCGCTGGCAGCCCGTTCCCATCGTCATGATTACAGCCCTAACGGCCAAAGAAGACTTAGCGAAATGCCTTCACGCCGGAGCTAGCGACTTTATCAGCAAACCCGTTAACAGCCTTGAACTGCGCGCCCGCGTAGACTCTATGCTGCGGATCAAACGTCAATACGACGACGTTCAAAAACTCTTAAAAATGCGCGAAGACATGGTCAATATGGTCGTCCACGACCTCAGAAATCCCCTTTCTACCGTGCTTTTAGGGGTCGAACTTCTGCGCAAAGCCGATTTCCCCCGAGAGAAACAAGTTGAAAAACTCGATCGCGTCTACGGCTCGGCTCAACGACTTCAAGATCTGATCGATGACATTCTCAAAATTGCTCTATTTGAATCCGAGCGCATTGAGCTGTATCGCACCCCAGAAGACTTATCTAAAGTTGCTGAAACTGTGGTGAAAACCTTCGTCCCCATTGCCGCTCAGAAGCAACAGTCTCTCGTCCGCATCGCACCCAAGTCGTCGCCGTACTTAGCATCAGTCGATGTCAATATGATTCATCGAACGCTCGATAATTTACTTTCCAACGCCATTAAATTTTCCCCCAGAGACAGTCAAATTCACGTTCGTTTAGAAAACAGACCGGATGGGGACGTTTGCATTCAAGTGGCGGATTCGGGGCCGGGAGTTCCTGCCGCCCTGCGGGAAAGCATTTTTCAGAAATTTGAAACGGGACAGTCTATCGAAGGCGTCTCGCAAATCGGTCTCGGGCTGGCATTTTGCAAGATGGTCGTCGAAGCCCACGGCGGCGCGATCGCCGTCCGCGACAATCATCCCGTCGGCTCTATTTTTGAAATACTATTGCCAAAACTTTCATCGTGAAATCTAAGTTGAATCGAAGGGCTAAATGTTGGTTTTTGATGGGCTTGTGAGAGACATAGCGTGACTCAGTTTTCTATCCTCGTCGTCGATGACGAACCCGATAATTTTGACGTGATCGAGACGCTGCTCGCCGATCGCGATTACGAGTTGCATTACGCTTCCAGCGGCAGCAACGCGATCGCCTCCCTCGACACGTATCATCCCGATTTGATTTTGCTCGACGTGATGATGCCCGAGATAGACGGCATCGAAACCTGTCAGCGCATCAAAGCCGATCCCACCTGGCGATCGATTCCGGTCGTGATGGTGACTGCTTTGACTTCTAAAAAAGATCTCTCCCGCTGTTTGGCGGCGGGGGCAGATGACTTCATCAGCAAGCCCGTCGGTCGATTGGAGTTAACGGCTCGGGTGCGATCGATGCTGCGCATTCGCCAGCAATACCAACAGTTGCAGTCCTTTAATGCTCAGCTAGAAGTCACCGTTCGCCAGCGCACTGCTCAGCTTCAAATCGCGATCGAGCAAGACCCTCTCACCCATCTCCCCAGTCGGTCGCGGTTGCTGCGCCACATCCTCGACGCCCTCGCCCTCGACGAGGCACCGTGCGCGCTGATCTGTCTCGACCTCGATCGCTTTAAGTTTGTCAACGGCTCGTTCGGCTACGCGATGGGCAACGAACTGCTGGTGGCGATCGCTCGGCGCTTGCAGCATCTCGTACCGCCGGGGGACAGTTTGGCGCGCATGGGAGGCGACGAGTTTTGCTTTCTCATTCATCGCGTCGAACGACTGGCGTTAGTGGAAGACTTCGTCCGCATGTTGCAAGCTAGTTTCGAGACGCCCTTTCGCGTTGCCGACTGCGATATCTACGTGTCGGCCAGTATGGGGGTGGCGCTCAGTACGGAGAGCGATCGCCAGGCGGAGACTATGCTGCAAGACGCCGATACGGCCATGTATCGAGCCAAATTGCAGGGCAAGGGCAGCTACCAAGTCTTCGACCGTCACATGCACGTCGAGATGCTCGACCGACTGACCCTAGAAAACGACCTGCAACGCGGTCTCGAACGGCAGGAATTTCTCCCGTATTTCCAGCCCATCATCCATCTCAATTCGCGACAAATTGCCGGGTTTGAAGCCCTCGCCCGCTGGCAACATCCCGACCAGGGCTTGGTGTCGCCCGGTCGATTCATTCCCTGCTTGGAAACAACGGGAGCGATCGTCCCGGTCGGCATTCAAATTCTCGAACGCGCCTGTCGCCAACTGGCCGAGTGGCATCGCCAAGGTGCGGACACCCTCACGATGAGCGTCAACTTGTCTACGCGGCAGTTTTCCTCTCCAACGTTGTTGGCCGATATCGATCGCGTTCTTGCAGACACGAGCGTCAACCCAGCTCGACTCAAACTCGAAATTACCGAAAGCGCGATTATGGATAACGCCGAAGCCGCGATCGCGCTGACGAAAGACATCCGCTCCCGCAACATTCAAATCAGCATCGACGACTTCGGCACGGGCTACTCGTCGCTGGGCTACCTCCATCATTTCCCCGTCGATATCTTAAAAATCGATCGCTCGTTTCTAAGCCTGAATCACTCCGGCGAACGCCCCTACGGCGTCGTAGACACCATCGTCTCGCTCAGCAAACAACTGCGGCTCGCGGTCGTGGCCGAAGGCATCGAAACCTCAGACCAATTCGACTGGCTGCGTCAGTTGGGGTGTGAATTCGGGCAGGGGTATTTATTCTCGAAACCTCTGCCCGCATCCGAGATCGAATCCTCGTTTCTGCACTCTGAATTAGTGCTCTGACAGGAGCTGACCGTAGCGGCGATCGCGATTCTGATAGTCCAAGAACGCGGCGCGAAATGCCTCGCAATCGCTACCGGTTTTCCTCCGCGTGCGTCTTTGCGAGCGTACAACACTCTATGTCTGAGGCTCCCATCATGGCTTGGGGAGAAACTTATTTCGGCGAGCGCAGTGCCGAGACTCGTTCGAGGATGCGATCGCGTCCACCTTCGTTTCACTTTTGCAGCGTGAAATGGAAGAGCAGAGCATTTCCACGTCGATTTGCGTCGCGCGGAGAGAGTCTCAACTATCAAGTAAGCGTTCGGACGGAGGAGGGCAGCAGGGCAGCGATGCGATCGAGCAACAGTTGGGTTTTGAAGGGTTTGGCGACGTATCCCGTTGCGCCCGCAGCCGCGACGCGATCGGCGGTTCCGGCGTCGCTGAGTGCTGTCAGCATCAGAATGGGTAATTCGCTAGCGGGGAAGAGCGATCGCAAGTGACGGCAGCAGTCGAATCCGTCCATCTCAGGCATTAGGGCATCTAGCAGGACGAGATCGGGGCGAGCGGTTCGGCACCATTCGATGCCTGCAGTTGCGTCGGCAACCTCGGCGACGCGATAGCCAGCCATTTCGAGCAGGTCGCGAATGACGAGGCGCAGCAGTTCGTCGTCATCGACGACTAAGACGAGAGGGGCAGCAGTATCGTCCATTAGATGCAAGGAGAGTGAGCGGGCGATCGCGCCTCAAGGACGCCAAGATCGGAAGCAGAGTTACCTAGCTATTGTTCCCATTTTACGAGCAGAGTCGGCAAATCTCAGGGAAAATACGTCTGCATTCTTTGCAGGTAGCGCAGTGTGGATGGGCAGGATACATAAGCAGTAGGAAAACTATCCATTTCGTTGTTTTTGAATTCCGCTACTGTTTCAAGCTCCAGTCCGCACTATTTGCACTTAGATGACGCACGAAGACGAGGCATCGAACTGTGAAAATTCTTTTGGTGGAAGATGACGAGCAGTTGGCTGACATCGTCACGGCGAGTCTGAAGCAGCAGAATTATGCGGTTGAAGTGGCGACTGACGGTCAGTTGGGCTGGGAGTTTGCCGAAGCCGCGCCGCCCGATGCCGCGATCGTGGATGTCGATCTGCCTGCCCTCGACGGGATCGCCCTTTGCCAGAAATTGCGGGCGGCGGGGAGTCAAGTACCTATCTTGCTGGTGACAGCTCGCGATGGTGAAACCGATAAGGTGATCGGTCTGGATGCGGGGGCGGATGACTACGTGACCAAGCCGTTTAGTTTGAAAGAGCTATCGGCTCGCTTGCGCGCTCTGCTACGTCGGGGCGGGGCGACATCAACGCCGATTTTGAGCTGGGGGCCGTTACGACTCAATCCCAGTACGTGCGAAGCCTTTTTTCACGATCGCCTCGCGCCGCTGCGCCCGAAAGAGTATTCGCTCTTGGAGATGTTCATGCGATCGCCGAAGCGCGTGTTCAGCCGCGACGCGATTATGAATCACCTGTGGAATTTCGACGACGCTCCCTACGAAAGCACGATTAAGGCACACGTTAAGGGGCTGCGACAGCATCTCAAAACCGTCGGCGCGCCCCCGAAACTGATCGAGTCGATTTACGGGCTGGGCTACCGTCTCAATCCCGAAATGGAACATCTTCCGCCCGCATCGGACAGCAACTCGTCCGACGTGGAGGCACCCGCTGCCGCTCCGCCCGATATCGCTGAAATTGCGGTCAGTCCCGCCATGCGAGCCAAGCTCGACCAGCGGGTGGATACGATCGATCGCGCGGTACAGGCGATCGCCACCAACTCCATCGACGAATTGCTCCTGAAAGAAGCCCAGCGCTTGGCTCACCAGCTCGCGGGATTGCTAGGGACGATCGGGTTCGATCGCGGGACGGCTTTCGCGCGGCAAATCGAGGCACAGCTCAAACGCGATCGCCCTGGCATCGTTCAGCTCGTCGGATTGCTCGCCGACTTACGCCAAGAATTAACGGGCGAGCCTCATCAGTCCGAGAGCGTTCCCCGCTCGGATGGCGATGCCAGTGATGCACCTGCCGAGAGTGCGGAGCGATCCAGCCCCACCCTGGACATGCTGGTAGTGGGTAGCAGCGACAGCATTGCTCCACTCGTCCAGCACGCCTCGCGCCGCCACGTGCGCTGCATTCACGTTGGGGATGCGGGCAGTGCGGCCATGCAGCTCAAGCTGTGGTCGCCGGACGTATTGGCGATCGCCGCAAAGTCCTCGGCGGCAACGTTCGAGCTGTTGGGCAATTTGGCCGACTCGGTGGCAGACGTGCCAACGCTGGCGATCGCGCCGGAAGATTCCCTTAGCGATCGCGTGGCTTTGGCGCGCTTGGGAGTGAGATGCGTTCTAGCTCAGTCGGCAGAAAGCGATCGCGCTTTCGATGCGGCGTGGCGGCTGCACCGCCAGCACGGTTCGTCCGAGCCACAAATCTTAGCGGTAGATGACGATCCCGAATTTTTGGAAACGGTACGAACTCTGCTGCAACC
>JBCBTL010000078.1:0-8143 GCA_039818705.1 Cyanobacteria bacterium J06639_1 | reverse complement strand
CTTCGGCACTCCCGCCGAACGAGATGTTTTCGTCGAATTGATCGGCGTATCAGGAGTTGGCCCTTCGTTGGGACTCGCGCTGCTGAGCACCCTCAGCTTGTCAGAACTGATTCAGGCGATCGTGACAGAAAACGCTCGCGTGTTGAGCCTCACCCCAGGCGTAGGCACGAAAACCGCGCGCCGCCTCGCCTTAGAGCTGAAGTCCAAGATGGCCGCGTGGCGTGAAGATGCCGGTGTCTCGGTCGCCACGGCTGGGGGGCCACCCGTTGCTGCCGCTGCTGAAGTTGAAATGGCGCTACTGGCGCTGGGCTATACCCCCAACCAAGTCGCCAAAGCCATCCACGCCGTCGGTCAAGCTGGCGAGCTCGGCAGCGTTAATACCAATGATTCGGTCGAGATATGGCTGAGAGCCGCGATCGCCCATCTCAGCGCTTCGCAGCTCTAACTTCAGAGCAAACAGCTCGTTCTCGTGCAGCTTAGGTTGTCAGCCTCAAACGAGGCACCACCAGACTGCCCCCATCATTACTGTCCGTCAGAATACAACTCAGGCGTAGGCTCCGTTCCCGTAACTCGGTAATAACCAGGCTGCTGACTGAGCGACTGGGCGAACGGATTGGGCAGGTTCACCGAGTTAATGGGAGCCGTAGAGCGGTACAGGCGATCGAACAGATCGCGAGTGTAGTCCTGATAGATCTCGTACTGGCGCTGGATCACGTACTCGGGATATTCCAGCACGTTTTCCGGCGGGGGCTGTTTGAGGACGATCTCATCTAAATCGTCAGAAATCGGTAGTGTTGAACCCGACGTAGCCTCACCTTCATGACCATCTGCCAAAGCCGGAGCGGCAAAAAGCGTTGTTGCCAGCGCTGCGCCCAACCACAATCGCACGTTCACGTTACATTCCTCCACCACTAGGGGTATGCACATACCCTACTCGGTTAGATTGTAGCGCTGTTCGGCAAGTCGCTTCGGAGGTAAGCGCTCAGGGCAACACCTGAGCTATCGAGACCCCGTTCCTCCGCCATGCTAGCCCTGGGGAAGGTCGCCGATGCTCTGTCTACTTCAGCGTCGCGCCCCGTTATAAATCTTCACTCTCGCAAGCCTCAATCCCTTACGCGTCGGTTGCCGACGACCTTGCATCGCGCGATCTCGTGGGGTTGAGTTTGGGTTTGGGGGGGCGAGTGTCCGAGCGGCGCTCTGGCTTGGCCGGACGGGCGCTGCCCTCGCGCCGCATTGGCTGGCCACGCTGGTGCTTGAGTTTGGGCTTCATGCGGAAAGGACGCGCAGCGGGGCCGATGGCAGTACCGGCAGCAATGGTCAACTGCGTCCCTAGGCGGCGCACGGTCAGATCCCAAAACTGGCCGACCGCATTGCCTTCTAGTTGCCCTTCCAAGCGCAGTTTGAACGCCATGGGCTTTTTAGATGACGGCTGTTTCTGGCGGGGCACTTGCCAAATTTTGACAATGATGAAACCGCGATCGCGATTTTGAAAAATCACTTCGCCGCGAATAGAAAAGAAGTCGGGAATGACGGCACTGTCGTCTTCGGGCTCTTCCTGACCCATCTCCTGGGGTGCCCAGACTCCAGCAATTTGGGCGTGTAGGTCGTTGGTTTGCTCGCGGGTGCGCGGATAGACCACCCAGATGTAGTTTTTGTCAGCCTGAAGATGCTTGCGCACCAAGCTCATAACGCGCCCTAGCAGCACGGCATCGATTTCGGTGCCGTCGTTGGCTTTGAGCGTTCCTTTCGTGAACTGCTCGTCGGACGACGGATGGTACTGACCTTCGATCAAGCCGATGGCGCGATATTGCATCGGTTTATCGGGGGGAGAAATCGGCAACCGATTCGATCGCTGAGATTCAGCATCTGAGGTATCAGCAGATGCAGCCGGGGTCGAGCGATCGGGGGTCAAAGCGTCGTTGGGTTGGTCAACGAGTCGAACCGGACGCACCAGGCGCAGGGGCTTTTGAGGTTGCATGGAGGAGATACCGAAGAGCAGAATGGGCGAGTCGAGCGAGGGAGGGACTGATGCGGGTACGCTTACGTTCGAGGGGCGAACGCATGTCAGCAAAAGAGTTGCAGGCTCAGACTCTCATCTCTCCCAGACTCGTATGATAAACGCGCTCGGAAAAGTCGCGATCGCGGGGAATCGAGTACTTCGGTTGTAGCCGATCGCGCTCGTCCCTTCAATTCCATTCTCAACTCGTTTCGCACCCCTGGCGGCCAACCCGTTTGCGATCGAATTCACGGGATCTAATTCAATTGCGGGCGGGCTGCGGGAAAACTGGAGCGAACCCGACACAGAAGTCTGCGAGGCTCTGCGGTTGAAGGCACTGCAACGCTGGAGAGACTCGGCGATCCGGCTGTTAAGGTATGAGGAGCAATGCTCCCAGACGAGGACGAGTGCGACTATGTCTGCATCATCGCAAAATAAGTGGTTTGTTAAAGTCGTGCTGGGCTTAGCGTCACTGGCCTTTTTGGGCGCTCCTCTAGTCATTCTGTTCGGCGGTATTTTCCAGTCCAGCTCCACCCACACTACCGACAACTATGCGGCAGTGGAGTCGAACCAGCGGGAACAGTTACAGACATTGGCGGAGGGCTACGCTGAAGTGCTCGAACGAGAGCCGGACAACTTCGTGGCATTGCAGGGGTTGATGGAGGCACGACTTCAGCTCGGTCAGGTGCGCGAGGCGATCGCCCCGATGGCAAAACTCTCCGAACTCGACCCGGAGAACGTGCAACTCGCCTTAGTGTTGGGGCAAGCCCGCATCCAAGCGGGTCAATCGGCAGACGCGATCGCCCAGCTTTTGGAGATGCAAGCCGAACGTCCCAACAACGCGAGCGTGGTGGCACTGTTGGGCGAAGCCTACACGAGTGCCGGACAGCATCAGGAGGCGATCGCGGTTTATCAGGCTTTGGTGGACGAGAATCCAGACAATGCTGATGCTTCGTTGCAGTTGGCGGAAGCTCTGACGCGAGGTGATCGCCGTGGAGACGCAATCGACCTGTTCGATCGCCTCATTACTGACAACCCCAATAATTTTCAGGCGATCGCGGGTAAAGCGATCGCGATCGCGTCAAACCCTGACGTAACTGATGCAGAGCGCGATGAGGCGGAAGTGTTGTTCGAGCAAGCTCGGGCGACGGCTCCCCCTTCGATGCGAGTTCAGATCGCGCAGATCGCTCAGCAGTACGTCAATCCAGTGCCCGTGAATCTCGCGATCGACAGCACGGAAACTGAAGCACCTGATAATTCAGCTCGCAGCACTGAGGGATCGGCAGAGTCTGAATCGGCGGAGTAACCTCACGTGCTTCTATCCTTTTTGACACGTTTGCTATGAATCTCTGGCCGATTCTGCGCAACGCGATCGCCTCACCGAGCGCGTCCCGCCCATCTGAGCCATCCGTACCGCCTTCAGCTCCTGCGCCTGCTGCGTGCCACACGCTCGCGGGCTCGAACTGGCAGCTTCCCGTGTTATTCGTGAGCGGTTCGGACTACGACATGGGTTGGCAACAGGGTAAGACGTGGAAGTCGCTCTTGCACGGCCTCACCGGAACGTTTTACAACCAACTGGCGCGGGGAGCCGGACACCTGCTGTTTCGTCGCGTCCTACCGTCTCGTCTGTATCACCTATGGCGGTTCGTCCCCGCCCCCCTGCAAGCTGAGATGCAGGGAATGGCTGTGGGAGCCGAGCTGCCGCTATCCGATATTCTGCTGATTAATTTCTTCGACGACATTTTGAATTTGCTGGAGTTGGGCTGGGCGACCGCGTGTTCGACCGTGGCGGTGCGCGACGATCGCGATCGCGTGGTCATCGGCAGGAATTTAGACTACTACGGCCCCGTCGGCCAGATCGCGCGTCCGTTTCAGGTGGCCGTGAGGCGCTCTCCCCGTCATCCCGAGCGGCGGGAGACCTTAACGATTGGCATCGTCGGCCAGGTGGGCGCGCTAACGGGCATGAATGACGCGGGGCTGAGCGTGGGGACGATGACAGCGATGACCCGCGAGCGCACCTGGAACGGACTGGGAGTCTCGTTGCTCTACCGGGATTTACTCGATCGCTGTGGCAGCGTTCCAGAAGCCCTCGATCGCTTTCACGCACATCAGCCGGTGCAAGGAAATAGCCTGTTACTGGCCGACAGCAAGGGAGCGGCGCGGGTGCAGTTTACCAGTCGGCGATCGCGAATTACCCACCTCGAAGCTGCCCCGCTGGCCACCGCCAATCATTTTCTCGATGCGGACTTAGCGGCATCTCGAAGCGCACTGCACGATCGCACGTTGGCCTTGGGCTCGCATCACCGTCACCGCCGCTTGTGCGAACTCGCGCGTGCGGGCATGACCGAGGCAGAACTGTTAACCGCGTTGACCGACGTTCCTCCAGCGTCTGCGAGCCAAACGGGCGGAGATCGCTGGTTGACGATGAGTGCGATTAACAGTCGCGGCACCCTGCACAGCGCCGTACTGCATCCCGGCGATCGCGCCGTTCGGGTTGCCCTCGGCTCGGGAGAGCGTCCGATTCGGCCTGCTGACTTCGTTACCTGGCAGCCATTCGCCGATGCTGTCGAACCTGCAACGCGTTGAGCGACGAACGGAGTGGGAGCCTCGCGCGATAACAGCGCTAATGCGATCGCCTCGGCTGGTAGGATCGGGTGGATTTTTCCGTTCAGCATCGTTTTTTGCCGATGAAGCCGTATTTAGCTGCTGCCGTTCAGATGACCAGCACCCCTGACGTGTCTGCCAACTTACGACACGCAGAGGAGTGGATCGATCTGGCTGCGCGGCGGAAGTGCGCGCTCGTCGCACTGCCTGAAAATTTTGCCTTCATGGGGGAAGACGCACGCAAATTGGAGTTGGCGGCAGAGATCGCACAGCGCACGGAAGCATTTTTGCAAAAAATGGCGCAGCGCTACCAGATTTACATTCTGGGGGGAGGCTATCCCGTTCCCGCACAGGGCGATCGCGTTTACAACGTCGCCTCTTTAATTGCACCAGATGGTGACGAGCTCGCTCGCTATCGCAAAATTCACCTGTTCGATGTCAATCTTCCCGACGGCAATACTTATCGCGAATCCAATTCCGTCTTGCCGGGTCGCGACCTGGAATCTTGCACGGTCGAGCGCCTAGGAACCTTGGGAATTTCTGTCTGCTACGACATTCGCTTTCCCGAACTGTACCGCACGCTCGCAGCTCAAGGTGCAGACGTGCTCTTAATTCCGGCCGCTTTCACGGCATTTACAGGGAAAGATCATTGGGAAATTTTGGTGCGGGCGCGAGCAGTGGAAAACACCTGCTACGTCATTGCTCCAGCGCAGGTCGGGTGTCACTACGATCGCCGTCAGTGTCACGGTCACGCCGTCATCGTCGATCCGTGGGGGTCGATTGTTGCGGATGCGGGCACAGAACCGGGGGTGGCGATCGCCGAAATCGACCCCAGTTTCATTCAAAAAGTCCGCCGCCAAATGCCATCTCTCCAACACCGTCGCTTGTAACTTGGTACGGCAAGGTCAGAGAAATGACTCAAAACGCGCGGAAAAACGAGATCGACCTGAGCGAGGAGCGTTGCAAGAACAGCCAAGTGCGAGCTGTATCCTTCCAAACCGTTGATGAGGCTTACCTATTTCTGGAGGAGTTGGGAGCTTCCGCGCCGCTCGTGCTCCACGTCAAGTTGGTCGGGGAGGCAGCCGAGCTGTTGATTGCGAAGCTGCACGACCTCGATATTCAGTTTGACGAACGTTTTGTCTGTTTAGGCGTGGCTTTTCACGATGTAGGGAAGATTCTTCATTCCCAAGAGTTAGTCGAGCGAGGCAAGCTCCACGAAGCTCATGGCGAGCAGTTGTTGATCGCTCGTGGTGTCGATCCCGCGCTGGCTCGATGTTGCCGTTCGCACGGTCAGTGGCAAACGATGGTGTGTTCCTTCGAAGAAATCTGCGTTGCTTTGGCAGATACCCTGTGGAAAGGGAAGCGAAATCCCGATCTAGAAGAGCGGCTTGTTCGAATGACCTCAACTAAATGTCAAAAGGATTATTGGGAGCTTTTTATCGAGCTGGATGCGTGTTTTGAAGCGATCGCAGCAGAGGGTGATTCGAGGTTACTGCGCAGCAGAGTCAGTTCATGAAACCGATCCTTGTTTCGCAGAGCTGCAAGCACGATCGATACCGCCTGCGAAAGTCGTGCTCGAAGGGCAAGACGATTTGGATTTTGTCGGCGCGAAGGAAATCCTCTGCGCTCGATACGCGATCGCTCTCACTCGGGAATGCGTCCCCCGCCCAGCAAATACAGCAATGCCATCCGCACGGCGACGCCACTGGTCACTTGCTGCTCGATCAGGTTGAGGTTCGGATCTTCCATCACGTTGGAACTTAGCTCTACGCCGCGATTGACGGGGCCGGGGTGGAGCAGCCGCACGTCGGGATGACAAAGCTGGAGGCGATCGCGGGTAATCCCGTACAGCCGGTGATATTCCCGCAGGCTGGGTAGTAATGAGTCCGTCATGCGTTCGTGCTGAATGCGCAGTGCTATGACGAAATGGGCGTCGGCGATCGCCTCCTCCAAGTTCCAGTGAACCGGAACGCCATAACTCTCAAACGTTTTGGGCACGAGCGTGGGCGGCCCGACCAAATGCAGATCAGCTCCAGCAGCTTTGAGGCTCCAAATATTCGATCGCGCCACGCGGGAGTGCAGTAAATCCCCCACGATCGCGATCTTTTTGCCCTTTAGTAAGTCGGGCTGTGGGTCTTTGGGCTGGAGGTGAGTGCAGAGGGTAAAGAGATCCAGTAGTGCTTGCGTGGGGTGGGCGTGTTGGCCGTCTCCGGCGTTGAGGATGCTCGTGTGGCCGCTGAGACGATCCATTTCGGCGGCGATCGCTATCGGTACGCCCGATTCGCCGTGGCGGATGACCATGATGTCCGTGCCCATCGCCAGAAAGGTGCGGGCAGTATCGAGAATCGTTTCGCCTTTGTTGAGGGATGACGTGCCGGGGGAAAAGCTGACGGTGTCGGCAGAAAGGCGCTTGGCGGCTAGCTCGAAGCTATTGCGGGTGCGGGTGGAGGATTCAAAAAAGAGGTTGGCGACTACTTTGCCCTGAAGGGTGGGCACTTTGCGGGTGCGGCGGGCTAGCACCTCGCGAAAGCTAGCTGCCGTGCGCAAAACGGTCGCGTATTCCTCTGCCGTAAAGTCTTTCAGCGTCAGTACGTGCCGCCGCTGCCATGCTGCGTCCATGACTTCACCCACCGATTTCGGTCGCCCCTCGCGCCAGTCCCTACCCAGAGTACGGGAAATTTAAGCCGGTTCGTCGTCGCGATCGCCCGCAATCTCCTCGCCGGGGAGCATCCCTTTGAGGGGTGAAATTTCGAGGCGTTGGTTTTCGATATCTACCACCGGGACGAAGGCTTCGACGAAAGGAATCAAATAGGTTGCATCCTGCCAAACGATTTCGAGCAGGTCGTGGCCGGAGGGCAAAATATCCTTAACTGCACCCAGCGATCGCCCCGTTTCGCTCTCGAACACCTGCAAGCCCACTAAGTCGGAGACGTGATATTCCCCTTCATCGAGCGGAGGGCGCTCGCTTTCGGGCACGACAAAGAACGAACCCACCCAGCTTTCCGCCTCAGTGCGATCGCGAATCGACTCGAACCGCACTCGAAAGATGTTTTTCCCCGGCTGCTGCTCGCCGCTGCGCAGCTTTACCAGAACGGGAGCGGCGTTTTTGGGATGGGCGGGACGCAGCCAGCGATCGCCCGGTTCGGTAAAGCGCTCGGGAAAATCGGACAGGGATAAAATGCGCAGCGCCCCTTTCAAACCGTGCGCTCCCACCACCTTGCCGACCGTAATCCATTGCTGTTCGTCTGCCACTCTCGCCACCCTCGCGCGCCTCGTTCACTATCGCATTGTGGGCTTCTCGCCAGAGAGATTAAAAATTGACCAAATCTGAGGGCGATCGCCATCTGACGAGCCATACTCAGTGGTTGAGGTCGGGTGCTTCCTGCTCGATCGCTGCTGACTAGACAGGATGCTGCTATGAATTCCATCGTGTTGATGGCCGAACTCGTCACCGCGGGAAAGGTGAGGTTTCTCGGCCTCTCTGAGGCGAGCGTGAGCACCATCGAGCGCGCCGCGAAGATCCACCCCATTGCCGCCGTGCAG
>JBCBTL010000077.1:0-8205 GCA_039818705.1 Cyanobacteria bacterium J06639_1 | reverse complement strand
CCGGTTGTGGGCATTTGGATGACCTCCGTCGGTCTGAGCACGATGGCATTCAACCTGAATGGTTTCAACTTCAACCAGTCGGTGGTAGATGCTAACGGTCGCGCTGTCGGGACTTGGGCTGACGTGATCAACCGCGCCAACCTGGGTATGGAAGTGATGCACGAGCGCAATGCTCACAACTTCCCCTTGGATTTGGCTGCTGGCGAGGCTGCTCCGGTGGCTTTGGCTGCTCCGGCTATCAACGGCTAACTGCCGTCTAGCTGAGATTCATTTCGGTTAATCTGAAGCGCTCCCGGTTTTGGGGGCGCTTCTGTTTTTAAGATAGAAGGGTGGCCTTTGGGTCGCGGTTCATTTAGAGGCAATGTCATGTCTGAGGCTGCATCTGAGTCGCAATCGAGCTTTAGCAAACCTGAGAGCGGCCTGTTTTGTATCTTTTTCCCGGGTGGAAAGTTGGTGGCGAATCAGCAGGGACAGGCGTGCTGTTTCGAGTCTGAAGAGGCTGCGCAGGAGTTTTTGAGTAAGCATCCCGAGCTGGGGGAAACGCCTTTGGTTCAGGAAGTGGTGGTGGAAGGCAACGTCCACGGCTGGGAGAAAGTGGAACCTGAAGAGGTTGGCGATAAGCCTTTGCGGGACATCGCTAGCCCAGATTGACGAGCGCCGAGATTTCTCTTTGAAAGTAGGGGCGATCGCCTTTCCACTCGATTGGGGTTGCGGAGGCGATCGCGTTTAGCCCGTGTGAGAACCTGAAATCCTTGAGGGTGGGGTCGCTCATCCTCAGACTTCCGCAATGGGGAGTTTAACTTTTCGTCTGACAATGGACGCTGATGGAATCACACTGCGCTGCGCTGGTGCAGCCATCGCAGTGAGGCAATATCTAGATGGTGGGGGCGATCGCCAAGGGTTCCCGATAGAACGCGGAAAGGGCGATCGGGATCTCCCAGGTGGTCGAGGGTGAGGGCTGAGTTTTGGAACTCGCGATCGCGGGTGTAGTCGTTCACCGTGACCACTGTGGGAATACCTGCCGAACGAGCCGCCTGTAAGCCTTGGGGAGAGTCTTCGATTGCTACGCACTCGCTGGCATTGAGCTGCATGGCTTCTAGAACGTAGCGATAGATGGCTGGAGAGGGTTTTTTCTCGGGGACGATGTCGCCTGCGGCGATGACCTCGAACCAGTCGTGGCTTTCGGGAGAGAGGGTTTTTTCGAGCACGGCCATCGCGTTGGGGAGGGCACTAGTCGTGGCGATCGCCAGTCGCAGTCCGACCGACCGAGCCTCCGCCATCAGTCGCTGGACCCCCGGTCGCGAGGGAATCCCCCCTTCAGATAAAACGGCTCGATAGTGCTTGGTTTTGAGTGCGTGCAACTGCACTAGATACGCGTCGGTGTCTTCAGGGGGAGTGAAGTCGGGTTGGAAATGCTGCATGTAGTACCGCATTCGTTCTTTGCCGCCGCCAATTTCGATCAGTTGGCCGTACAGCTCGACCGACCAGTGCCAAGGCAATCCAGCTTCTGCGAAAGTGCGATTGAAGGCAATGCGGTGGCCGTCGCGCTCGGTGTCAGCAATGGTGCCGTCTACATCGAAAATCAGGGCTTTCAGTTCTGGCGAAGAAATCACGGTCGCTCCCGGCAAACAGCCTGTGAAGGGAAGCAGCTGCTTAACAAATTGAAACAATAGTACCTTGAAGCTCGCGATCGCGCTCCACCGAAAACCGAACGCGATCGCTTTGTCAAACTCAATTGCCACACTCAGCTTGCTAGATTCAACTCTGACAAGGTTCAGTCGTCGTAGATGCGCGCTTCGGGAGCGGAGGGATTCTCTTCGAGATACAGCTCGAAATTGCTCTTGGGCTTCTCGACGAAATCGCTCTTGCGCAAGATATCGCTGATGGAAATGACTCCAAGCAGTTCGCCTTTGATGACGGGAGCGCGGCGGATTTTGGTGTTTGCAAACAGGCGAGCTACGTACTCGACACCGAGTTCGGGGTTGACCACAATACAAGGCTTGGTCATGATCTCGAAAACGCGCAGGACTTTCGGATCTTTGCCATAGGCCGCGACTTTGTAAACAATGTCGGTTTCGGTCACGATGCCGTAAGGATCGTCTGTGCTGCGGCGCTCGACCACGAGGGCGCGCAATCCCTTTTCTTTCATCAGGGCTACGGCTTCTGCCACAGTTGCCGATCCTCGAATCGTAATCACGTCCCGAGTCATAATTTCGGCAGCTCGCATCATGGGTTTATCTCCGTTAACGATGGATATGTGCAAAAAGTGGATATGTGCAAAACGTGCGTGCAGGAAGGGGGCGGATGCGAGTCAGGCCGCGTGAGGCGCGATCGCTTGCGTCAAGTCCGCAATAGCGGCGCCGCAGACGGAGCGATCCGAGGGGGCACGAAGGTGGTGAAGGGAGTTACCGAGGCGGTGTGGGGGCGCGGCATTCCCGACAGTCCGGGAGCATACGCTTCCACTACTGCGCCATTCAGCGAGCAGGTCACGATCAAGTAATCGCAGGTCGGACATTCCAACTGCGTTTCCCGATTGCTGGGACAGCGCACGGCTGCATCCGCAATGTCGCTTAGTTCGTGCTTCCGGGCTGTGCTGCCGCAGTTAGGACAGCGGACATCTTGCGTAATTCGCATCACCTTCTTCCTCCCAAAGTGCCATCGTCCTCTCGCCCCTCATGCTTGTTCCGGCTGATGCTGAAAAAGGCGCGAGCCGTTGTCGTTCGTCAGCAGTCGCCGTCAATTCGCGATCGCTGCCAGTTGGCGCTCGATCGCGCTGCATACATCTGCGAGCGAGGTTAACCCCACTACACGTCCGACCGCGCGACCGCGATCGAACAGCAGCACTGTGGGAATGCTGCGAAGGTCGTACCGGCGAGTCGCGTCAGGACTGACATCGGTATCCAAATGAGCCACCTGCACCCGTCCCGGATATCGCTCTGATAGCGGTGCGATCGCCGCCATCATCATCCGACTCGGCCCGTGCCATTCTGCTCCGCACCCGAGCACGGCCAGCGTTGAAGTCGTTAGCCATGCGCTCAAATCGCGGTCGCGCACGCGCTCTACATCAGCACGACTTGTTGAATCAGTGCGACTCATTGGTTTACTCTGCATGCCCCAGTTCCGGTTCGACCAAAAAATGACTGTAAAGCTCTTGAGTCAAGCTTTTAAGCCATTCAATCTGTAACATTGCTATTGTGACACCTTTTTGCGAAGTTTTGCGAGATATGCAGAGATATTCAGGGATCGTTTTGTAACGTCTCTGGAGAGCGGCTTGATTTTGGGCTCGATCGTTGCATCGAGTCTGAGCTGACGACCTGCTGCATCTGCTCGTGGCGGCTAGTTTTGAGGGTCTCTCGATGCGGGAAGGCCGTTGCCAGTAGATCTCAGGGAGAGAAACAGAAGCTCTCAGATATCGGAGGCAAGGGATGGCACGATGTCGGGGTTGCCTTCGAGTAAAACGCAATCTCCGGCCTGAAGGCGATCGATGGAGTCAGTGGCGCTATGCAAGGTGCCGTGGCGGCGCACAGCTCGGACGGCAAGGTCGAATTGCCGACCCACTTGGGCGGGGCTGAGGCCCACGAGGGGAGAATTCATCGCGAGCGTCAGCCAGCTGCGAAATTCATCTTCATCAAATGCTACCCGTCCGGTTGCGAGATCGCGAAAGGCTTCAACTTCAGCCGGACGACCGACCACCAAGAGGCGATCGCCCGCGCCAAGCCGGTGGTTTTGGGGATAGTACGTCGTGACGCTATTTTGGCGAATCGCCATCACCGCCACGCCCGTCAAACTGCGGATGTTGGCTGCAGCGAGGTCGAGATCTTTCAACGGAGAGCTGGGTTCTAATTCGACCCAAGCTTTTTGCAACTCCGACGTGGCCTCGCTCATCGCCTGTTCGAGTAGCTCGGGGTTGCGCTCGGGGCGCACGCTTATGTAGCGATCGGTGCGCATCGCCTGGACGATCGCTTGAATTTTCCAGGACGGATCGCCCAGGGTGGCGAGCAGGTGCGCGCCGATTTCTAGGCCGCCTTCAAACTCGGGCTGTACGACTTCGGTCGCTCCCAATTGAGTGAGTACGTCAATTTCACCCTCGGTGTGGGAGCGCGCCACGATGTCCAGGGCGGGAGCGTATTCGAGCGCGCGTTTGAGCAAAAGTCGAGTACTGGCCGGGTCGGTCAGCGTAATGGAGAGCGCCTTCGCTTTTTCGAGGTGCATTTTTTCAATGACGAGTTCGGAGGAGGCATCGCCGAAAATGTAGGGGATATTCTGCGATCGCAAGCGTTGGATCGACCCTTCGTTGTTATCCACCACCAGCACGGGCAAGCCCTCGTTGCGCAGCAGCTTGACCACGATACTGCCCACGCGACCGTATCCCGCCACAACCACGTGATTGGCAATGGTGTCAGGTACTGAGAAGGCTTTATTGCCTTGAAGCTGCCGAATTGTATTGGCTAGAAAGGGCACGCGTTCTAATTTTTCAGCCAAAACGGGAGCTAACTTCATGCCCGTTGGCGTGAGGACGAGGGTAATTGCCGTCGTGCCGAGAATGAGAAGGTACTTCTCTTCACTGAGCAAGCCTAGATTGAGGCCGCTGAGGGCGAGTACGAAGGAAAATTCTCCAATTTGATTGAGGCCCAAGCTAGAAATTAAGGCTGTCTTAAATGAATATCCAAATCGTAAAATAATGGGAAATATAATTGTTGCCTTACCTAACATCACAATTGCGACTAAGCCAATGATGCGTCCGAAGTTGTCTGCCAAAATCGTAGGGTCGATCAGCATACCCACAGATGCAAAAAAGAGGCTGGCAAATGTGTCGCGCAGTGGCAAAATTTTATCGAGAGCCTGATCCGAATAGTCGATTTCGGCAATCATCAATCCGGCCACGAAAGCGCCCATTTCGATTGACAGACCCAGACCGGCTGTTACCAAGGCAATACTCAAACACAATGCCGTGACCGTCAGCAAAAACAGCTCGCTACTGCCAGTCGCCGCCACGATCGCGATCGCTCTCGGTACGATCCAACGCCCGACGACGTAGGCTCCCACCAAAAAAGCCGCAACTTTGCCAATCGCGATCGCTAACGCGCTGACAATACTTTCTGGCTGATTGAGCACGGGCAGTAGCGCCAGCATTAGCCCTAGCGCTAAGTCCTGAACGATCAGAATCGTGAGCATGATCTGACCGTGTAGCGTGTTAATTTCACCACGCTCGCTGAGGGTTTTGAGTACGACCGCAGTTGAAGACAGCGACAAAATTGCCCCTAAAAAAATGCCCTGCGGCGGCGCATCTGCCCACCCCAAAAGCATGGCAACGGCACTCACTAAAGCAATAGTGAGTCCGATTTGAAGAACGCTGCCTCGAAAGGCAATGTCTCGAACTCGATTCAGTTCGGCTAAGGAAAATTCAACCCCCAAAGCAAACAGCAAAAACGCTACGCCAATTTCAGCGAGCCCTTTAATTTGTTCGACATCGCTCAACAGCTTGAGTCCGAACGGGCCGACGATGCCTCCTGCCAGCAAATATCCCAACAGAACGGGCTGGCGGATGCGATTCGCCACGTACCCTCCCAACGCAGCCGCACCGAGTACCACGCTGAGATCGACGATAAATTGACTGTTTTCTGCGGCCATAGACTTCGAGGACGGGGGGATCGAACGTGGGAAACGCCCCCGTCGCGATCGGCGATCGTCGCGAGGGAGCGCTCGAATGCATGTTTGGCTGAGGGAGAAAACGCCGCCACTTACAGGCGTTAAACGGCGAGTAGCGCCAACTCCGAAGGTGCCTCCAGTATAGGTGGCGAGCGGCGCGAACTCCTGTAGCAGGGGGTACGCGCCGCGATCGCCTTAGTGACTCTACGCGACATCATCGAGCGGGACTTTGAAGACTTCGCTGAAAATCTTCTCGACTTTGTAGCCAGAATCGATCGATTCGAGCGGGTCTTTGCGCAGGCGATGGCGCAAGCACAAAATAATGACGCGACGGATGTCATCGACAGTGACTTCCGTGCGACTTTCCAACGCCGCCAGTGCTTTTGCCGCGCGGTTGGTGACGATATCGCCCCGCAGGCCATCCACGTCGAGTTCGGCGCAGACCGCCGAGATGTTGCGGCGCAGTTCGGGGGCGATCGTGACTGAGGGTAGGCGATCGCGAGCCTCTTGTAATTGCCTCTGACACGCGATCTGCGCGTCTTTGTGATGTTCGAGATAGGCTTCGGGGGTTGCGTCGAACTGAGAGCGCTCTTCTACGATTTTGACGCGGAGGTCGGGATCGCGGGCGGTGCGAATTTCTGCGTGCATACCAAAGCGATCGAGCAGTTGCGGCCGCAGTTCGCCTTCTTCTGGGTTGCCAGAGCCGACGAGTACGAAACGAGCCGGATGCCGAATCGAAATCCCTTCGCGCTCCACCGTATTCCAACCAGAAGCTGCCGAGTCTAACAGCACGTCCACCAAGTGATCGTCGAGCAGATTCACCTCATCCACGTACAAAATGCCGCGATTGGCTCGGGCGAGCAGACCGGGCTCGAAGGCTTTCACGCCCTCGGTCAGCGCTTTTTCGATGTCGATGGTGCCGCAGACGCGGTCTTCCGTTGCACCGAGCGGCAGGTCTACCATCGGCACTTGTTTGAAGGCGACGGGCAGCTCGTCACCGCGATCGACGCGCTCCCAGGTTTCGTCGCTCATCAGTTCTCGCTGGCTGGGATGGCTATTGAACGGGTCGTCCGCAACCACTTCAATCTCGGGCAGCAAGTCGGCTAGCGCGCGAATGGTGGTGGACTTCCCCGTGCCGCGATCGCCCATGATCATGACACCGCCGATGCGCGGGTCGATCGTGTTGAGCATGAGCGCGAGTTTCATTTCCTCCTGCCCGACGATGGCCGTAAAGGGGAAAACAGGACGTTTGGTGACGGCAGAAGCGTTGGGGTTAGGCATCGTAGCAGTTGACATGGGTGGCGCGCAGGACGAAATGGAACGAAAGATTAAACCCCCTCATTATCACCTCGAAGGTACGGAGCAGCCCACGCAATTGCAAAGCGATCGCGGACTCCTCAAACAGCAAGCTCGCCGTCGAAGGTCGCGGCGAGCAAAATGTTGCTTGTGGGGTTGCGTATGGGTAGAAAGCTTTGTAGACCTGGGCGATCGCGCCTGCACAGAGCATCCTGTGGTGCTGCTACCTTCCAGTCCTGACACGGTTTAGGCGTCTAAGCCGCGCGGACCCAGGCCTTATTAGCCTAGCACTTTTAATGGCTCACTTCTATGCTGCTTCAACCGGGACTTGGTAATTCACGATGCGCCCGAAGCCGTCGGCATCGAGGCTAGCGCCGCCGACTAACACGCCGTCGATTTCGGGTTGCGCCATGATGTCGTCGATGTTGGCGGGTTTGACGGAACCGCCGTACTGAATGGAGACGTCAGGGCTGCTGAGATGGGCGCGGATCGTGCCGATGGTGGTGTTGGCATCGC
This sequence comes from Cyanobacteria bacterium J06639_1, assembly GCA_039818705.1. GTDB lineage: Bacteria > Cyanobacteriota > Cyanobacteriia > Thermostichales > PCC-7336 > JBCBTL01. Next base: position 744 of record JBCBTL010000077.1, on the reverse strand, counting down.
TGGCCTCGCAGGTGTCGCCCGTACCGATCGCCCAAATGGGTTCGTAGGCAATGATGAGCTTATCGAGATCCACGCCGACCAAGTCGATATCGAGCTGACCGAGAATCCACTCGTCCGCTTTGCCTGCATCGCGCGTGGCTTTGCTCTCGCCCACGCACAAAATCGGAGTGATGCCCGCTTTTTGAGCCGCTAGCAGGCGCTTATTGACGGTTTCGTCCGTTTCGCCGAAATATTCGCGGCGCTCGCTGTGGCCGATGACAACGTAGTCCACGCCCAATTCTTTCAGCATGGGAGCGGAGATCTCGCCGGTGAACGCGCCCGTGTCTTCCCAGTGGACGTTTTGGGCCGCGATCGCCACTCTCGTGCCTTTGACAGCTTCGATCGCAATAGCTAAATCGGTAAACGGGACGGCCAGGATAACGTGGCGATCGCCCTCGGTTTTGGCCGTGTGGGGCAAGAATTGCTGGAGAAACTCGCGCGTTTCCGCTTGAGTTTTGTGCATTTTCCAGTTTCCGGCGATCGCGATGTGGCGCAAATTCTTTCTCCCGAGGACGAGCAACTAACTAAGAGCGACACGAGCGAAAACGAATCCAGCCCGAGACGACCGAAAGTAAGTCACCGTCAGGTCTAGTCGGGGGATGGAGAGCATTTTTGCTGCAACCAGTTTACCAGGATTCCCACCGCCCCTCGGTCGATGCGCCAGTGCGGCTGCAGACTGGCTTGTGGCGATCGCCAGCTCTATAA
>JBCBTL010000076.1:0-8302 GCA_039818705.1 Cyanobacteria bacterium J06639_1 | reverse complement strand
GGGGAATGAGCTTCACTCCCGCGCCGATCGCGTTTCCCGCCCAGGTCTGCAAATACGCGGGTAAAGCAGATTCTACATCGACCTGCCAATGAGCTGCTGCAAGGCCGAAGGCGATCGCGAAATTACACGGCAACCCCACGACTTCCAGCCAAGGGGTCACGTTCGGGTCGAGTTCCGGCAGCAATCGAGTTAGCGAACGACCCATTTGCCAGCTTTGCGATCGCAATTCTTCCGTCTCGCGGGCTGCCGACCACCACTGATTCCAGTAGCGCAGGCGATCTCGGTTGTCTTGCCCTACGGCTCGATAGGCGCGCGCCGCGATCGCCGCATCGATGAGCGTCCCGCCCCACGTCAGCTCGCACGTCAGCCAGTTTTGAAGCTGCGCAGCATTGGCGATCGTGCCAGTTTCTACCAGCGTTTCGAGTCCTTCCGAATAGCTGTACGCACCGACGGGAAGGGTCGGGCTGGCAAGTTGCAGCAGATTGAGCAGTGGAGTAGCTGATAACATCTCTCAAGCGTGGTGATGGAGATAGGCTCCCGTTTCCGGGCAGAACGGGGCGATTTCTTCAGTAACGGTGACGTGAAGCTGGTCGGTGAGGAGCGATCGCAGCACGGAATCGGGGGACAGCCGCAGATATGTCGGTTTTACTTCTAACGCTACGTGCCGATTGCCGAGGTGATAGGCCGCGCGCAGTAGGTCTAACGGGTCGCTCGCGGTGACGGTGAGGACGGGTTCGGGTTTGGCAACGATGCGAATGAGGGAATGGCCGGTCTGCGATCGCACCAAATCCCCATCCCTCAACACGCTTCCCCGCCTCAGTTGCAGGAAAACCGGAGCGCCGTTGGGGAGGTCGTGGTGAAAGCGAGTTCGAGCGCGATCGGCGGCGGTCAGAGAGAGCGTGGCCTTGACTTCAGCATCTCCATTGGGGGGCAGTCGGTGCGTGTAGACATCCATTGGCAGAAGGCTGCGGCAGCATGATCGAGCGTAGCGAATTTCGCTGGGGGCAAAACTTAAATGAATGCGCGATCGCCTTGGATTTCCCCTGAGTTTGCAATGCTGCCTCGGCTCTCGGGTATCTATGGCAGGATGTCTCAGTACCCAGACCGCGCGATCGCATGGCCTCTCAGTCTGCCGCTCAGCCTTCACCTCAATCGCTCCCTATCTCAATAGAGGAAGCGCAAATCGACACGGGGGAAAGGGAACAGACGGAGCGATCGCACCTTACCGATCCTGCCGAAAAATGGAACGTGCTGAACTTCGAGCGGGACAAGCTCACGCCGATGATGCAGCACTACGCCGATACGAAAGCCCGCTATCCGCAAGCGCTGCTGCTTTACCGCTGCGGCGATTTCTACGAAACCTTTTTTCAAGACGCCCACATCGTCGCTCGCGAACTGGAATTGGTGCTCACCGGGCGAGCAGACAAGCATATCGGCAAAATTCCGATGGCGGGGGTGCCCCATCACGCCTTAGAGCGATATGCCGGGCAATTGGTGGAAAAAGGCTACGCGATCGCCATTTGCGAGCAAACTGAGCCTGCCGACCAGGCCAAAGGACTGGTTAGCCGCGAAGTGACGCGCGTCATCACTCCCGGCACGATTTTGGAAGAGGGGTTGCTGGCGGCTAAACGCAATAACTATCTGGCGGCGATCGTGCTGGCCGGAAAGCCGGAAGGCTCGGAGTGGGGGCTGGCCTACGCGGATATTTCGACCGGCGAATTTCGCGTCACCCAGTACCATCAGCTCGATCGCCTCAACACCGAGCTGATCCGGCTGCAACCGGCAGAGATTCTGCTGCCCGCCGACGAACTGGAAAGCCTGGGACTGTTCCGTCCCGGACGCACCCGCCACATTCCCGCCGGACTACCCGCGCAATTCGGATACACCCTGCGATCGCAGCGTTCTTTTTCGTTATCCGAAGCCAAGTCCGAACTGATTCAGACCTTCAAGGTGAAATCGCTGGAGGGATTCGGCTGCGATCGCCTGCCTCTTGCCGTTCGCGCCGCTGGCGGCCTGTTGCACTATCTGGATGACACCCGCAAAGATACACCGCTCAATTTGGAAGGACTGCAAACCTACACCCTGGACGAGTTTTTGATTCTGGACGCGCAAACTCAGCGCAATTTAGAACTGACCCAAACCGTCCGAGACGGAGCCTTCAATGGGTCGCTGTTGTGGGCGCTCGATCGCACTCACACCGCGATGGGGGCGCGCATGTTGCGGCGCTGGTTGCAGCAGCCGCTTCTCGACATCAAGCCCATTCAAGATCGGCAGGAGGCGATCGCCGAACTCATCGACGACGGGCATCGCCGCAGTCAACTCCAAGCCCTGCTCGATCGCGTTTACGACCTCGAACGCTTGGCAGGGCGTGCCAGCACGGGAACGGCCAACGCCCGCGATCTAGTGGGTCTGGCGCATTCATTGGCAAAACTGCCAGAGATCGCCATCTTGCTCGACAACATGCGATCGCCCCTCCTCCAACGCCTTCAACAGCCCGAACCCGATCTGGAAAAACTCGGCGATCGCCTCTTGCTTACTCTGGTCGATCGCCCGCCCGTCATCCTAACCGAAGGGGGACTGATTCGGTCTGGACTCGATCGCGACTTAGACGCGTTGCGCGGACAGTTGGATGGCGATCGGCAGTGGATTGCCGAACTCGAAAAAAACGAACGCGAAAACACTGGAATTCCCACACTCAAAGTGAGTTTCACAAAGGCTTTCGGGTACTACATCAGCCTCAGCCGCGCGAAGTCGAAACAGGCTCCCGATCGCTACATTCGCAAGCAAACCTTGGTTAATGAAGAACGATTCATCACCCCCGAACTGAAAGAGCGAGAGGCGCGCATTCTCACCGCTCAAACCGATATTCACCAGCGCGAATACGAGCTGTTCTTGGCTCTGCGGGCTGAGGTAGGCACCTATGCCAGCCGCATTCGCGACGTGGCTCGCTCTGTAGCGGCGGCGGATATCTTGGCGGGACTGGCTGAGATTGCCGTGTATTTCGACTGCATCCGCCCCACGATTGCTAACGATCGCACCCTCAACATCAGCGACGGCCGCCATCCCGTCGTCGAACAGACGCTACCTGTCGGATCGTTTGTCGGCAATTCCATCACCCTCGGCACGCCTCAGTCTGCCGATTTAGTGGTGTTGACGGGGCCGAATATGAGCGGCAAAAGCACGTATCTGCGCCAAATCGGTCTGATCCAGGTCATGGCTCAGATGGGCAGCTACGTTCCAGCTCAGTTTGCCGAATTGGGGATTTGCGATCGCATTTTTACCCGCGTTGGCGCTGTCGATGACCTAGCTACGGGACAGTCCACATTTATGGTGGAAATGAATGAAACCGCCAACATTCTCAATCACGCGACGGAGCGATCGCTGGTGTTGCTCGATGAAATCGGACGGGGCACAGCTACGTTTGACGGACTTTCGATTGCCTGGGCTGTTGCTGAATACTTAGCTCGCACCTTAAAGTCCCGCACCATTTTTGCCACTCACTATCACGAGCTGAACGAACTGGCTTCGATCTTGCCCAACGTGGCCAATTTTCACGTTGAAATTAAAGAGTTAGACGACGATATCGTCTTTCTGCATCACGTAAAACCGGGGGGAAGCGATCGCTCGTACGGCATTGAAGTTGGCCGTCTGGCAGGGTTGCCTTCATCGGTCATTCACCGCGCGCGTGAAGTCCTCGGTCAAGTCTCGCGGCACAGTCACATTGCCGTTGGTCTGCGCAAAGGCAGTCGCCCCAAGCGCAACTCGACCTCCTCTGAGTCCCCTAGCGATGATGTCATGCAGGGCGAACTACCGTTCTGAGCGAGAGCGCGCCTCACTGTTGCGCTCTTTCCAAACGAAGAGGGCCAAAGCAAGCACCTGAGCGGGCACCAGCCAAACCATATTCGGCCAAAACGACGGAACGCCTAACAGTCCCAATCCGAAACCATATCCCCAAGCTGCCGTTCCCAAGGCGATCGCGAAGACAGCTTTATTGAGCCTATACGCTTTCATTGGCCTCATCGCATCTCACATCCAGCGCCACATCAGTAATCGCAATCCGTAGTATCCCAGGAAACTCGCCACCCCCCACTTTTGCCAGCGCCACTGCGAAGCCCAGCGCACGTAAGGGGTCATCACGCGTCGACCGACCCGCAGCTCCCAAACACAGTGCCAAATTATCGTCAATAGACCGAGACACACCACGGGGCCGAAAGCATGGTAAGCGATCGCCTCCCCCACTTGGCCTCGCACCAATGAGACAACCGATCGCGTCATGCCACAGCTCGGACAGGGTACGCCCGTCAAAGCTAAAATCGGGCACGCAAAAGGCGATCGCAATGGCGTTACTGCGAAAACGCAGGCACACGAGAGCGGCAGTGCCGCAGCCGCGATGGTGCCCCACCGAACTCGACGAGCGAACTGAGATAGTGGAGCCTCGAGTGAGAGCTGAGACATCCTCTGACACGCGCTAGAACGTCTGTTGCGGCTACTCACGTGGGATGAATCTAGGGGTTTCAAAACCAACCTTTCTTCGCGGCAACGTACGTTGCAACGAACTCTTCATCGGACTTCGTCAAGTAAATAATTCCTTCGATCAAGCCGATAATGCCCATTACCGGAGAGGCGATGCCACAGGACAAGAGCGACACGATAAGCATAATTACACCTTCTTTGGTGTAGCCCAATATGAACTTATGAACGCCTATCGCACCGAGGAGAATGCCACAAATTCCCGCAGCAATTTTATTGCCCGCATCTGGAGACTGTCCGCCAGTTGTCATGGAGCCACCTTCGTATTACGTCCACTCGTCGCAGAGCTGATTTTCGGGGCGCACGTTCGCATGACTGACCAGTGCTCTCCGCAACGCTGTGGGAATTATGACTGCTATTCCATCTCAACGCTAGGAATATTCCACCTTTCTCCAGCCTTTTTAACTAAATAGGTATCTTCATATACAGCACGGCTCGCCCGTTTCCTATCTCCGAGTCGAGGGCGATCGCGAAACTTCAGAGGTCGCGTCGCGACCTCCACCCAACGAGAAAGAGTCAACCCATCACTATTTGGACAAAATCATCCGCAGCGCAACGAGCAGCATCGCACCTCCAAACGCCCGTTTGAGCGTTAATTCGGGCAAGTCCACAGCAAATTGAGCCCCAATGAGGCCGCCCAACACGAACCCCAGACAAATTAAAGTGGCAACGCGAACGTCCACCAAGCCGCGTTGATAGTAAGTCCAGGCCGCCAAAAGACCGATCGGAGGCACGAGTAGAGCTAGGGTCGTACCTTGAGCTTCGTGTTGCGAGAAGCCGAACAGATAGACCAGTGCGGGGGTAATGAGCACGCCGCCGCCAATACCGATCGCGCCACTCATGGTTCCGATCGCCAAGCCCAACAGCAAAAACGGCAGCGATCGAATGGCAAGCTCCATAATGTCCCCCGAAAGCAACTTAACTTAGAGCAGGCGCTTGCGAATTTGCGAGGAAAGCGTGTCGACCAGACCTGTCGCCACGATGAGAATGATCAAAATGGCACAGACTCGCTGGTATTCAAACGCATTAAAGCTCTGGTAGAGCGACACCCCAATGCCGCCGGCGCCAACGATGCCGAGCACAGACGCAGAGCGGACGTTGGATTCAAATCGATACAGCGTGAATGAAGCCCACAACGGCATGACTTGCGGGATGACTCCGAAGATGATCTCTTGTAGCTTGCTCGCGCCGGTAGCGCGAATGCCTTCAACTGGGCCAGGATCGATTGCCTCCACAGCTTCAGAGAACAGCTTGCCGAGAGCGCCCGTCGTGCTGACGGCCAAGGCCAGCACTCCAGCAAACGGCCCCAAACCAACCGCAACCACAAAAATTAGCGCAAATACCAGCTCGCTGATCGCGCGCATCGCGTCTTGCAAGCGACGGATGGGCTGTAAGAGCCAGATCGGAGATAGATTTTCAGAGGCCATCAGCGAAAGAGGCACAGCAGCAATTGCCGCCAGCAAAGTCCCCCAAATCCCCATAGAAATCGTAATGATAGTGTCTTCGAGATAGGTTCTCCAGTACGAGAAATCCGGCCAGAAATATCCCCGAATGTACTCACTCATGTTGCTGCTATTGCCGATCAGCTTGACGAGATCCATCTCGCTTTGTCGGGCAGAAGCAATGAGAATCACTACCGCCCCGATCGCATATCCGATACGCAGTGGCGTGACTCGCTTTCGCTCTTTGGCCAGCATTTCGGCAGCGGCTGGCGACAACGCTAAGCTCGCGGAACCGTTGCGGTCGGGATCTGAGGAAAATGTCGATTGAGACATCGGAAACACTACTCGGAAGGTGAAGGTAAAGCTATCAAAGTTGGTTGAAATCACTAATTTTGAAAAAATATTAATAAAGAGAGGCTGTTTGGCAAGTGCAATCGACCTCCGAGGTCGTCACGCAATCCTCACAGCCTCCCGAAATAGTCAACAAGCAGCCTACTTGCTGCGCAACTCGTCGAGCTGCTTCTTAAGATCGGCCATTTGAGACTCGCGAGCAGAAGCGCTGAGGCCTTCGTTGGTTTCGACCTCGCGCATTTTACGGGCGATATCGAGTTCGCGAATCACGTCCCAATCTTCATCGGCGGCTGGCTCGAATCCAGACCAGTCCAGAGGCCCCAAGATAGCGGGATCGTCGTAGGTGTAGAAGAAATCGCGGATTTGTGCCTTCAAGTCTTCAGGCAGATCTTTGCGATAGGCGATCGGGTCGCTCGGGATGATCGGAGACGTCCAGATCTCGACGATATTCGCGCGAGCTTCGGGGTTAGTTTTTTCGAGGCGAGATAACGACTCGTTGTTGTTAGTAGCTACGTCAACCTGAGCGTTCGCCACAGCCAGAGCCGTAGCTTCGTGACTGCCCGAGAACACCAAACGATCGAAGATCTTATCGGGGTTGACACCATTCTGAGCGAATACGTAGAAGCTAGGCACCAAGAAACCCGAGGTGGAGTTGGGGTCGTTGAAGGCAAACGTCAGGTCGCCAGCATTTTCGAGGACGTACTTGTCGCCGCCCATTGCCTTTGCTTGCTCGACGAATTCGCTATCTTTGTTCGCAATCAGATGAGAGAAATATCCCTTTTCACCCTCAGAACCGATAGTACGAGCGAATGCTTCCGCTTCTGACTTGGCGGCAGCTTCAATGTAGGACTTACCGCCGTACCAAGCCATCTGGACTTGATTGAATCGCATGGCTTCGATCACGCCAGCATAAGAGGTCGCGTAAGACGCATTGACGGGAATGCCCAACTCTTCAGACATAGCCGCTACGAAGGGCTCCCAGAGAGGCTTCTGGTTAGCCTGAGACTCGGTGGAGATGATGCCGAAGTTAATTTCGGACACGCTCTGAGCAGAGGTGGCAAGTTGACCGAGAACTGCGGTCGCACCTGCAACAGACAGGGCGAAAGCGCCTAGCTTGAAAAGGGATCTGCGTAGCACGGTTTAACTCTCTTGTAAACGAGGTTTCCAGTGGACTAGTCGATTTCGGCTCGGGAAAAGTTCCCGAGCTAGCGAGCAGTTTGCAAAAATTCGCCGTGACCTTGCAGGACGAGTTCTTCCGCTGCGGCGCCATAAATCGTGTCGAGCAGCGTGTTGTCTAGCTCGGTAGTGCGACCGTCGAAGTGGACGATGCCATCCTTGAGCGCGATCGCCCGCCGCGTGTACCGCCGCACCATCTGCACTTGGTGCAGCGACACGACGACCGTAATGCCGCTTTCGCGGTTGAGGTCGTCCAGCAGTTCCATCACCCGTCGCGCCGATTCCGGGTCGAGCGAGGCAATCGGCTCGTCCGCCAGGATGATATTCGCACCCTGAACCAGACATCGAGCGATCGCCACCCGCTGCTGCTGGCCGCCAGACAGTGCCGACGCCCGCTTGTACGCCTGATCGAGAATGCCCACCCGTTCCAGCGCCGCCAGCGCGCGCATTTTCTGCTCTTTGGTAAACCAGTACAGGAGCGAGCGGGGCAATGACACGGTGGATAAGTTCCCCACCAGCACGTTTTCCAGAGCGGTCAGCCGCCGCACTAGGTTGAACTGCTGAAAAATGCATCCCATCTGACTGCGAGCCACTCGAATCCGGTCGCTCATTCTGCCGTCAGCCTGAACCACAGACCCCAGCACCCTGATCGTGCCGCGATCGGCGGTCTGCAACCCGTTCAAATTCCGCAGTAGCGTTGATTTTCCCGAGCCGGAAGCACCGACTAGAGCCAACATCTCGCCCTGCATGGCTCGAAAGCTTACCCCTTGCAGAGCAGGCTTTCCCCGGAAGCTTTTGTGCAG
>JBCBTL010000075.1:0-8309 GCA_039818705.1 Cyanobacteria bacterium J06639_1 | reverse complement strand
CCACCTCTTTCGGCGAAAGAGGTGGGTCTCTACAGTGCTGCCCTCAAAACCTCATCATGGGTGCCGTTTATCTTGCTGGCGGTCAATGCCGTAGCAGCACCGCTGATGGCATCGTTGTTCGCTCAGGGCGATCGCCAGGGGTTGCAACAGTTGGTCTCGACCATTGCCCGCTGGATGTTCTACCCTGCATTCGCGACGGCGATCGGATTAGTGATTTTTGCCGAGCCAATTCTTCGGCTATTCGGAGCTGAATTTGTGGCCGCAAAGGGGGCGTTGATCGCTCTAGTCTTGGGGCAGCTCGTGAATGTGGGAGCTGGCTCAGTTGGATATTTGCTGACGATGACCGGACATCAAACGGAGACGGCGCGGGTGGTGGGAGTGACGGCTTTGATGAATTTGATGCTGAATTGGATCGGGATTCGGTATTTTGGCATCGTCGGGGCAGCGTTGGCGACGGCGCTGGCGATGGCAACGTGGAACGTCTGGCTTTACTGTTTGGTAGTGCGCAAGCTGAACGTGCGCCCTTCAATTCTCGATGCGTTTTGAGTCGGTATCAAAACCAGGAGCGAACGACAGTCACTCATCATGGATCGCCACTCGGCTACAGTGCTAGTTCGTCTAACAACGCTAAGGTTTGGCGAACTGGAACGAGAGTATTGGCACAGATCGTTCCCGAGGCGGCGGCAGCAGGAACGCCGATGCCGGGCAGAGTACTGTCTCCGGTGCGATACAGTCCAGCAATGCTCGTATGAGGACCGGGAAATAGACTGCGCCCCGCTGCGATCGCCGCTCCATACGTCCCCTGATATCGACGCAGGTAATGGGCATGAGTCAGGGGCGTACCGATGAGTTCGAGTTCGACGCGATCGCGAATATCTGGGATGACTTTTTCTAAGGCTTGATAGAGAGATTGCGATCGCTCGCGCTTGCGATCGCTGTAGGTTTCATCCCGCTGCCAGCCCGCGTGGGGTTCCAGCGTGTAGGCGTGAACGACGTGATGGCCTGGGGGCGCGAGACTGGCATCCCACACAGAAGGAATCGAAATCATGCAGGTATTGCCGGGTTCGGAGATGTCGCGATCGCTGTCGCGGACGACGACGTGATGCCCGCCCAGATCGTTCAATTTGGCCGACAAGCCCTCGGCGCGAATGCCCAGATGTAGGTGCATGAAGCTGTGAATGGCGGGCGTTTGCAGGGCGCGCGATCGCTCTGCCGCCGGTACGTCTTTCGGATCGAGCAGTTTACGGTAGGTGTCCCAAATACTGGCGTTGGAGATGACCGTCGTTGCGTGGAGACGCTCGCCACCGTGCAAGCAAACGCCCGTCACGCGTCCGGCTTCAACCGAGATGCGATCGACGTGGGTATTGAGTCTTAATTCGCCGCCCCAGCGTTCGAGCCCTCGCACCAAGGCATCAACGATCGCGCCGCTGCCACCGACGGGATAGTCCACGCCAACGCTGGTACGTTCCCCGAACATGAAGGCCATTTCAGCCGCGATCGTGCCGTCCGCTTTGAGACCGGACAGGAGAAAACATTCGAGATCGATCAGGCGGCGCACCCAGCGATCGCGCACCACCCCTTGCATCAGAGCAGAGAGCGGACGCGATACGGCTCCGGCTTGAGGCAGAAACGACAGGAGCTTCCAGCCGTAGCGACTCAGCAACACGCTCGGCAGGTGCCAGTCCGCCCGCAAGGCCAGGGTGGGGATGCCCCGAAGTGCCTCGAACATCAGCATCATGCGCCGCTCGAAACGCTCCAGTTCGTCAGCCCCGGCGGAAGAGATCGCGGCAATTTCGCGGCGGTAGCGATCGGCATCGCTGTAGACGGGAAAGGTGCCTTCGGGAAAGTGATAGTGACCGAGCGGGTCGTAGGAGACTACTTCCAGGCGTTCGCCGATCGCTTCCAGCACGTAACGCAATGGGTTGAGGCTGTGTTTTGCTTGGAGGCCGCAGTAAAACGAAGGGCCGGAATCGAACTGAAACCCGCGTCGCGTAAAGCTGTGAGCCGCACCTCCGGCGATCGCGTGACTTTCGCAAACCACCACTTTTTGGCCGTAGCGAGCCAGCAGCGCGGCGGCGCAGAGGCCGCCTATGCCGCTACCGATGACGATGACATCTGGAGACGCGTTGTCGGGCATAGCTCGCGATCGCCTTACAAGAACTGATGACTTTCGGGCTGAAGGACGATTTCATTAGGCACAGCTCCTACAGGCGCACTGAGGGCGTGAAGAATCGACTCAGCCACCGTGTCGGGCTGGAGCATTTTATCGCGCTGAACTTTGAGGGCGATCGTGTCCCAGAAAGGAGTATTCACGCCGCCGAAGTGACACAAAGTGAACTTCACGCCGAACCGCTTGAGTTCGTCTGCCATGCATTTGGTGAACCCGACTACCCCGAATTTCGAGGCGCAGTATCCTGCCGCCATCGCCATCGGGTATTTGCCCAGCGTACCGGGGAAGTTCACGATGTGGCCGGACTTGCGCTCGCGCATGACAGCGCTGGCCGCCTGACTGGCAAAAAAACTGCCCTTGAGATTGACATCGAGCATCACATCCAAGTCTTCAGGGGCGAGCTGTCCGGCTTGCTTGAGAATGCCAACTCCCGCGCAATTGAGCAAAATATCGACCTGACCGTAAGCTGCGATCGCCTTCTCCACTAAGTTCTTCACCTGCTCGGGCTGCGTCACATCGGTGGGGACGACCAGCGCGCGCTCTCTAAAGTCTGCCGCCATCGCTTCCAGCGCTTCGCGGTTCCGAGAGGCGAGCACGATAGTCGCGCCGCGATCGTGGAGGAGAGGGGCGATCGCCCTGCCAATTCCACCCGTTGCTCCCGTGATGATGGCAACTTTGTCGTTCATGTTTACATTTCTTCACGCGCCCTCATTATTTTAGCGGGAAAATACTCGGCTAGGAGAATTCTGCGAGAGGAGTAGCTCTCGGTAGCGAGCTGTGCCGCATTCTGGGACGACTTGAGGCTGCAAACTCACCCGACGGTGATGATGCAGATCGACAACACAGGCCGACAGTCGATCGCGGCGAGCCAGTCCCCCAGTCCAGCAGCGATCAATATTCGCGTTTAGCCGTACAATTACTGAGAATTCGCGCCTTAGAAGCACTGGACCATCTTGCTAACCCTCGAACGTGCGGAAAACCCCCGAACGACTTCAACCCCGGTCGCGTCGGCTGCGTAACAAAGCCCTACGATCGGGGTAGCTTAAAAGCGAGTACGAATTTACCGCAGCTTCATACGCGCATCATTCATTCGGCTCGGCCCCACTACTTCTGCCTGCTATGTCTAGTTCTTCACACCCCGACCGGAGACCGAATCCGTCCCGCGATCGCGATCCGTCCGCCGCCGTCGATCCGGTGCTAGATGCATTTGAATTTTTAGATTCTGAAATCGACTCCGAAATGGTCGAGACTCCAGCCACGCAGCTCGTTCCGCCCCAACTGGGACAGGCCGAGCCGCTCACTCAACTGCACGACGTTGGCGATCGCCCTAGCCTCCCGAGCCGGCCAGTCGCGCCGATCTCGAAGTCCCCAACCTCGCCAGACAGAGGGGCGCTGGGAGCCGCGATCGTGCGCTCAGCGCTCGACCCGGTCGTCGCGATCGACGCGAAAGGTATTGCCATATCCATCAATCCCTCTGCCGAACGCATTTTCGGATACTCGCGCCGTACCATTTTGGGCAGCGACCTTCTCGATCGCGTCTTCGTTCATCCCTGGCAGCGATTGCTGCGGGCACATATGGCGCGACACGCCAGTGCAGAGGAAGGATTTCAGGTGGGCAAGCGTTTCGAGGCTCAAGCCAAGCGCGCGGATGGCTCCATCTTCCCGGTCGAACTATCCATCAGTCGCATTCCGGTGGAAGAAGGCCCCTACTTCAGCGTGATCGCGCGCGACATCACCTCGCGCAAACAGGCAGAAGAGGCACTGCGAGAAAGCGAAGAACGGTATGCCCTGGCGGTGCGCGGTGCTAATGACGCACTGTGGGACTGGTCGCTCAAAACTGGCACGATTTACTTCTCGCCCCGATTTCAGAGCATCTTGGGGGGCGAAGATCTCGACATGAGTACCGAGCCGCAGGAGTGGTTCGATCGCGTTCACCCCGAAGATTTACCCCAACTTAAAGCCGACATCGCTCGCCACCGAGATGGCGATACATCGCATCTGACGAACGAACACCGCCTCCAACACGTCGATGGCAGCTATCGTTGGGTATTGTGTCGCGGGTTGGCCGTGCGAGACTCCCGCAATCGTGCCTCGCGCTTGGCCGGTTCGTTTACCGACATCACCGAGCGCAAGCAAGTCGATGAAAAGCTACACCGCGCTGCCCTACACGATGGCTTGACCGGACTGCCCAACCGGACGCTGTTCGTCGATCGCCTCGAACGGGTCATGCAGCTTTCGCGGCGCAATCCCAGCCACACGTTTGGAGTGTTGTTTTTAGATTTCGATCGCTTCAAAGTGATTAACGATAGCCTGGGACATGCCATTGGCGATCGCCTCTTAATCGGGGTGGCGAGGCGCATCGAAAACTGCTTGCGCGCTAGCGATTCAGTCGCGCGTTTGGGAGGGGACGAATTTGTCATCCTGCTCTCTCAAATCAACGACATCAACGAAGCTGCATTGGTGGCCGAGCGCATTCAGTCTTCTCTCATGTTGCCGTTTCGCCTCAGCGGACACGAAGTGTTCATCACCGCCAGCATCGGCATCGTATCCAGCGAGATGGGCTACACCAATCCCGAAGAAATTTTGCGGGATGCAGATACGGCCATGTACCAAGCCAAGCATCGCGGCAAGGCACAATATGCCTTTTTCGATCGCGACATGCACGCTTCCGCAATGGCTCGTTTGCAGTCAGAAAATGACATCCGCCGTGCCCTGCGCAACAACGAATTTTATTTGAACTACCAGCCCATCACCTTGCCCTGCGGTCGAGTTTTGGGATTTGAGGCGCTCATTCGCTGGCAGCATCCCGATCGCGGTTTTGTCTCTCCGGGAGAATTCATTCCGATCGCGGAAGAGACGGGATTGATTTTGCCTTTGGGGGAATGGGTGCTGCACGAAGCCTGCCGACAAATGCGGCAGTGGCAGCAAGACTTTCCGGAGGCGGAGGCGCTTTACGTCAGCGTCAATATCACCAGCAATCAGATCGCACAGTCGAATTTCGTTGAAGTTGTGGCACAAACGCTGCGCAATACGGACTTACCTTCTTCTAGTCTGCGCCTAGAAATTACTGAAAGTTTGATTATGGAGAATTTGGGCAGCACGTCTAAGAAACTAGACACGCTGCGCAAGTTGGGCGTACAGGTCTATATCGATGATTTTGGCACGGGATATTCTTCGTTTAGCTATTTGCAAACATTGCCAATCGATGCTCTGAAAATTGACAAAATATTCATCGATAGCGTCAACCACGACCCGAAAAGCCAGCAGATCGTCCGAGCTATCATCACACTAGCCGACGGCCTCGACATTCGCGTGGTGGCTGAAGGGGTCGAAACGGACGAGCAACTCGAAGCCCTCAAAGCCATGGGCTGTGATGCCATTCAAGGCTACGTGATGTCGCGCCCTCTCCCTGAAACCGATGCCAGAACCCTAATCGAGCGCACTCCAGCTTCTGTTCGTGACGTTTAGCGATCGCTCTCTAACTGCGCCTGACTCACTGTCGAAGGCAACGACGTATCCACTAAAACTGGCGGCGGCAACGCATCCATCTCGTCCATCACGATTTGCAGCGTGCGCGCGTCGATTTCGGTCACCGAGGGTAGTTCGCTGTAGTCGGGAAGTTGCGTGTCGTAGGGGGACGAGGGGCCGAAGGGTTGATAGTTGACTGCTTCGGGATTGACGTACGGGATTAATGCACGGGCGACTTCGTTGCCGAAGGCTCCGTCGGGGCCGGAGATGAGGGGGCTGGGTTCGCCTTTATCGCGGGCGATACTCTCTAGCGCCAATTGCAGAGAATAGATAGTAGCGCCGCCGTCGCCTAGGCGGAACACGCGATCGCCTCTCAATACAGCGTTCAACTCCCGCTCGACGATGAGTTGTTCTTCCTCCGGCACGCTGGAGACGAGCTGCTGCATGGCAGTGAGGTGCGGTTGATTTTGAATCTCGTTCACGTCGTAAATCATGATGGCGTGGGGCACGGGGCGACTGGGCTGCTCGGCAGTCGCGTGGCCGGTAGCGAGGATGTCTTCGCCGTAGACGAGGGAACTGCTGAAGCCAGAGTCGAGCAAGATTGCTTCCTGGACGTTCATTTTTGCCAGCACTTCCGCCAAGATCGCCGAGTTGACGTGGGTTTGAGAGACCCCGTAGATCGGTATGCCGTAGAGGTCGAGACCGAAGAAGACGCGGGGGCGAAATTCTGCCGCGCTGGAAAGATTGAATGAGTCGATTTCGGCTTCAGAAAGCGCCTCGCCGTCTTTAATCAGCCAGGCTCCAGCGACGAACAAGTCCGTCACGTCCGGCATCATTTTTTGGATGTCGAACAGGTCGTTCATGGTTTCCGGATGGAACGGCACGAAGCTCATCCGGTCTTTGCCGATCAGCACCATCGGTCGTCCGCGCACGGAGTCGTTATCTTTGGGGCGACCGGGCACGAAAATCTTGGTGCTCGAACTCAGCACCGGCCCCACCATAATGTTGCTGGCGGAATTGATCCACGGAATCGAGAAAAAGCTGCCGTTGATGCCCGCCGTAGCCTGATAGCGTTTCACTAGCGTGCCGACGTTATAACGGCGATCGGCGTGGACGGTGGCAAAGCGACCGCCGCGCAGGGTCGAAATTTCCACGTCGTCAATCGTGAGGGTTTCGACATCCACTGGAGCAGTAGTATCGACGGCATACACAGCGCCTTCGCCGGGGGGGTAGGCTTGCGCGCCGACGAGTGCTTCCCCGAGCTTGTACTGATTGAATCGCTGGACTTCGAGCAGGTTGGGAGACTGTCCGGCGAAGCCTTTATCCATCGTGAAGGCCATTTTGTAGCCCGCCTGTTTTGCCACCTCGATCACCCGCTCGTCGCGATAGCCCGTAGGGTAGGCGAGGTAGTTCGTCGTGCGCCCGAGCTCGGCCTCCATGATGCGCTTCGACTCGATTAGTTCTCGCTCTAACTTGGCGTCGTCTAGCTCGCGCAGGTCGGGGGGGTGGTTGATGGTGTGGGGTTCGATGGTGACCAGCCCCTCACTCTCCATCTCCCGCATTTGATCCCACGTGAAATGGTCTTTGCTGGTAAAGACCCCCACGAAGCCCGTTTGGACGAAGAAGGTGGCGGGGTAGTTGAACTCTTTGAGCAAGGGATAAGCAAACTCGTACTGACCCATGTAGCCGTCGTCAAAGGTCAGCAGAATAGGTTTTTCGGGTAGTTCAGCACCTTCGCGCAGGTGAGCGTAAAACTGGTCGATGGAGATGGGGGTGGCTCCGGCATCTCGGATGGCTTCAAAGTCTCGGCGCAGATCGTCTACAGTCGTGTCGAACCACACTTGTTTGTAGTAGTCCACCACGTCGTGATACATGATGGACGGCACGTAGGATTGCTTCGCCCACGGATAGATTTCGTAGAGATCTTCGCTGACGGGAGGCGCGAACGAGAGCGGGTCGGTACTGTTACTCGCTTCGGTGCCTTCAACGCCTCCCTCTCGGGGCAATAAAAGCCCTTCGGTGGAGGGATCTTCTGCTTGAGATACGAGCTTGCCGATGACGGGGAGACTGGCCAGCATATCTGACGATACGTGCTGGCGACCGTAAGCGATCGCCCACGGAATTGCAGCTCCTGCCGCGAATCCGCCCGCAAGTAAAACCAAGGCTCTGCGGAACAAGCGCGATCGCTTTTGCTGCTGCGCGTAGCGAGCGTTGATGGCGTTTGGCGACGGCGCTGACCTGCGAGCGGGAGCCGGGCGTTTGGCCGGACGGCGCGCTCCAGCCCGCGAATTGCCACCTCGGCGCGGCTTTTGAACCGTCATCTTTGATCACCTCATCCCACTTCCCTAGGCCAGACTATCACTGCTTCCCGTAGTTGCGGCTACCCCGAACGCCCCTGACGCGACGTGTACAATCGGGGGCAAAGTGGATGGTGATATCGCAGTAGATGCGAGTACCCGTGGTGGGTGAGGGATAAACACATGTGCGGCATCGTCGGCTACGTAGGGCATCGCAGCGCAGCAGATATTTTGATCGGCGGCCTGCGGCGACTGGAATATCGCGGGTACGACTCGGCGGGAATTGCGGTGGTTCACGATCGCCAACTGCACCGAGTTCGCGCCAAGGGCAAGCTCAACAATATGGAGAGCAAGCTGGCTGGGGTGGACATTCC
>JBCBTL010000074.1:0-8368 GCA_039818705.1 Cyanobacteria bacterium J06639_1 | reverse complement strand
GTCGAAAGCGCAAGCCTTGCGCTCAGCCATGCTATCGCTGCTGGAAAATCCCGAGCTGAGCGAACCTCTCTTCTGGGCTGGGTTCACGCTGATCGGCAGTCCTCAGTAGGCGCGATCGCTCCCACGCTTACTCTCAAACATACGAATCATTTGCGCTGCACTAGGCCGCTTCGCTGACTTCAACCAAAGGTTCGCCTGAAGATAAGATATCCAGCGCCCTCGGTAGCAGCAAACTTAGAATTTCTTTCAACCGAGCGTTAGAGGTATTGCCACAAGTCAACCAAATGATCTGCGGTGGATTGCCAAGACGCCCAACGAGATCGACAAAATCACTATCTTTAGTCATGAAAATAACTTCTTGAGATTTTGCTGCCTGGAAAATTTCCAGATCTTCAGCATCACGAAGATCGAGATCTCGAAGGGCGATCGCTGTAATGTCGAAACGGGATGTCATCCACGTTGCGAGCGCAGGTGAAAGATGTGCGTCAATCCAAATGGTTGTCATGCAACGAGCACGGGATGGTTCAACTTACGTGCTGCATAAATCAGCGAGGCTTGAAGATCTTCAATCTCAAGATCGGGGAGTTCTTCTAGAATCTCTTCGGAACTCAGTCCTGCCGCAAATAAATCTAGAACGTCAGAGACTCGAATTCGCATTCCACGAATGCAGGGACGGCCGCCACATTGCTTCGGGTTGATGGTGATTCTTTCGAGCAGATTAGACACTTTACGACAGCTCCACGGCCTGAAAATCTATCCTTAGAAAAGGGTTTGGAGCGAACAAGAGATGTGTGAGCGATCGCCCTCAACATCTTCAACCGTACACTGAGTTGAGAATGCTCTGCTTCAGAACTCGCCCGTGATGTTGACAACCGTGCCTTTTCTCTCGTCGGCGATCGCTTCCCTCATCGCGACAGCAGCTCCCTCGACCGAAATCATTCCGTTCGATCGCCCCTCGTGCGCGTCGCCAGCCCACCCCTGCCTCACTCAAGTCAGCAGCCAGACCCACGCGAATCCAGCCTATGGGTTTCAGTTCGAGTATCCGGCTGGGTTCGCGATCGAAACGGAGTCCGAACAACTGATAGAGACTCAAAGCCACGTCCAGATCTACACCAGCGAAGACTACCGCGCGCTGCAACAGGGGACGCTTTACGAGCCGGGCAGGTTCATCGAGGTTTCGGCGTATGAAAACCCCGACCGCCTCTCCGCTCAGGAATGGTCGGTGCAAAACTCGCCGCAATCGAATCTCGACCCGGCGCGACCGAATGACGTGGACGCTATTCGCGTGGCCGGACAAGCGGCGATCGCCTTTTCCTGGTGCGGAATGTTCTGCGGCGATAGCGTCGTCTTCACCAATGGCGATCGCAATGTCGTAGTGGTCGTCGCCATCATCGATGCCGCTCCTGCCGATCCCGTTCGAGCAGCATTCGAGCAAATCCTCAACACGTTCCAGTTCGTCGATTCAGATGCCTGAATTGCGTTGAGACGCGCTGCGGTCGGCCACAGCGATCGCTGCTGACATTCACACATCAACTTGAAGGTGCGGCGATCGCCACCACCTGCAAAAAAGCACTTCGTAAAATAGAGATGGTCTAGTTCTCTGGTGCGCCGTCATGGCTGAAGCTCGGACGTTGGTGATGGAGGCGGTCGATCGCCTCGACTGGCAGGTCACAGTGGGCGACGTGGCGGGACAGACCGGACTGGCGCTCGATACCTCGCGGCAAGAATTGATGACCTTAGCTCGCGATGCGGGCGGTCAAATGCACGTCAGCGATCGCGGGGACATTCTCTACAGTTTCGAGCGCGACTACCGCAGTATTCTCGACCGTCGCATCAGTGCCGATCGCGCGGCGGCGTTGCGGCGCAAGCTGTGGAATGGATTTCTGTACGCCCTCAAGCTTTCCTTCGGCATTCTTCTCATCGTATCGATTCTGGTCGCGATTGGAATTATCATTGCCCTTCAGGTTGCGGCTCAAAGTAGCAACGGCGATCGCGGCGGTCGCGGCAATTCGCGGCGGGGCGGCATCTTCATTCCTAATTTGTGGATCGGCAATCCGTTTTGGCACTTTCACCGCCCCCGCTACGGCAGTTGGCGGCAAGAGCGATCGCCCGTCCAGGCCCAAACACACTCGCAAGGTTCCGACCTTAACTTTTTGGAAGCGGTCTACTCATTTATTTTCGGCGACGGCGATCCGAATGCCGATTTGAGCGACAAGAGCGATCGCGCCATTGCCAACACCATCCGCACGCAAGGAGGCGTACTCACAGGCGAGCAGGTGCTGCCGCTGCTGCCGAAACCGCCCGAAAAAGACCAATTGGAATACGAAGACTACATGCTGCCCGTGCTGGTGAAGTTCGACGGCCAGCCGCATGTAAGCGATCGCGGCGAAATCGTCTACCAGTTTCCCGAACTGCAAACCGTGGCGGATGATGTAGCCGAGCGATCGCGTCCCCCCGCCCTGCTCGAAGAGGATCGGTGGGGATTCAGTCAGGCCAGCTCGGGGCAGTTGATGCTGGCTGGTGGACTGGGGCTAGCGAATTTGGCGTTGTGGAGCACGTTGCAAGCCTCGGCACTGGAAGTTGCCTCTCTCTCAGGCTTATCGGGAGGATTGGTCGGGCTGATTTTCGGAATTTTCTTCGCTTACGGCTTCCTTTTTCTGGCGATTCCCACCGTGCGCTGGTTTGCGCTACAACGTCGCAATCAGCTCGTAGAGGCGCGCAATCAGCAAAAGCAGACGTGGGCAGACCTGTCGCGATCGCCTGAAGTCTCTCGCAAACTCAGCTTCGCCCGCCAGTTCGCTCGCCAACACGTTGTCTCGGGCGACGAGACTATTTATTCGACAGTGCCCGACATCGAAGGCGCGATCGACGATCCCCGACTGGAGGATTCAGGCGATCGCCGCGATCTCGAATCGGGAGTGAGGTCTTAGCGGCCTCGAAGAGCTTCCATGCGACAGTCCTCGACCCTCCGAGTTGCGAAGCCAGCGGAGGCCGACCATTTAAGCGATCTAGCCGCGCGTTCGAAAGCGTATTGGGGATACTCTGCTGCGTTTGTGGATGCTTGTCGGTCGGAGTTGTCCGTATCGTCGGATGACATCCAGAATCCTGCATGTCATTACGTCGTGGCAGAACGGGCAGGAAAGATAATCGGCTTTTATGGCATTGAACGCCTGTCGCCGCATGAGTTCGAGCTGGACGCACTGTTTGTCGAACCTCAGCTCGTCGGCTGCGGTATCGGACGGGCGTTGATCGCTCGCGCCAAAACCCACATCGCGCGGGCGGGCGGTGGCACCCTCCTCATTCAAAGCGATCCGAACGCAGAAGGATTTTATCGAGCAATGGGAGCCGAACGAATCGGGCATAAAGCATCGGCCAGCTTTCCCGGACGGCGGCTGCCGCTGTTAGCGATCGCCATCCCCGCAATCACAGACAAACGCGATCGCGCCTGACCGATCTGCTCGCGTCACCCGACAGCGACGAACTCTGCTAATGGGGTAGAAACGGCGCGGTCGAGCGCGATAGCATGAGAGCGCAACCGTCAGCACGAACGAGAGGGTGAAAGTCGTGCCACGACGGACTTCTATTCGCGATTTGGATAATGTAGATGACGCTCCCGACTTAGAGCGCATCGTTGCCGATAAGCGAGCGGGAAAACGGGCGGGCGCCGCCAAAGGCCGCCGTCGCAATCGTCGCTATTCCAAACGCTTGCTAGACGCTCAGCTTCCCGATGTAGAGCTGACCGATTGGGACGTGGAGTGAGCGATCGCGTCAAACGTGGAGGTGAGGTGTGCAACTGGACGTAACGGCGATTCGAGCGGCCATTTTCGATATGGACGGCCTCATGCTCGATACCGAACCCATCTATCGCAAGGCCTGGCTGCGTGCCACCGCCGACATGGGCTACCAGCTCGCCGATGACTTTTACAGCAGCTTCGTCGGGCGCAGCAATGACGATTGCGATCGCCTCATGCAAGCCACCTTCGGTGAAGATCTACCTATCGAAAAACTGAGGGAGCGCCGCGATTTCTTTTGGCGCGAAACCATCCGCGAAGACGGAGTGCCATTACGTCCGGGCTTGCTGAAACTTTTGGACTGGTTAGAGGAGCGCGAGATTCCCAAGGCGATCGCTACGGCAAGCGATCGCGCTGAAGCCGATATCAGCCTCTCCGCCACCGACATCATGCCTAGATTTCATTCCATCACGGCGGGCAACGAAGTCGCGAACAACAAACCTGCCCCAGATATCTACCTCGAAGCCGCCCGCAAACTCGGCGTAGCTCCCGAATATTGCATCGCATTTGAAGACTCGAATGCAGGGGCGATCGCCGCCACCGCCGCCGGAATTCCCACCATTCTCGTCCCCGACTTGCAAACCCCAGCGCCTGAAACGCTGTCTCGGGTGTTTGCCGTTTTTCCCTCCCTGCTCGATGCTCGCACCATGCTGGCAGCGGAGAATTGAGGCTCGCTGACTGAGACAGATTCGCTCGTTAAAGTATGAAGCTGGCACGAAAAAGTGTTGCGTGAAATACACGAAAATACGGACGCGATCCAGTGAATTGAGGGGCATGGCGATCCCGATGTTGCGCGATCGCCATGCTCTCCCCGTCCGAATCGAGAAGGATTACCGAGCTTTGTATTAAAACTTTATGAAGTGGGTAGGCTATGCACGTATTCCTTGTGATTAACTGCGTAATTTCGGAGAAAGTGTTGTGAGTATTTCTTCGCAAGCTCCGACGAGTCGTTCCGTTCGGCTGAGTATCCTAACTCGAACATTAGCTGTAATTTTGACCGTAGCAGCGATTCCTTCCGTCGGTTTGGTTGCCACAAACCATTCTCGAACTCGCTTGCAACAACAGGACGTTGAAAATCAGCTTGAGAATGTCGCTACTGCTGTAGCCGAGCAGGTGGATAGTTGGTCGTCATCCAGCGTTTTGGCGCTATAGCAAAAAGCTGTCGTCGCCGGGATGGCAGACATGAATCCCGAGCAACAGATTCCCCTCTTGCAAGCGTCCGAGCTGGTTTATGAGTGGTTTACTTCACTGTTTACTATCGACATTGATGGCAACGCAGTGGCGCGGGCAGACGGCAAGACGCTGAAAAACTACAGCGATCGCGTTTACTTCCAGCAAGTCGTTGAAGGGGATCAGCTCGGTCAACAAGTGCTCATCGGTCGGACGACTGGCAAGCCTGCATTGTGTATGGCAGTGCCCATTGTCGATAATGCTTCATTGGCTGGGGCTCTGACAGGATGTTCGACTTTGGACATCGTCTCGGAAGTGGTTACGAATACCCGCATTGGGCGCACGGGATTTGCATTTTTAGTTGATGCTGAGGGTCGCGTGATCGCTCATGGTAAGCCCGCATTTGTGAATGAAGAGCTTCAAGATTTTAGCGATCGCCCCGCTCTACAAGCGAATACGCTCGGTCAACCCTTTGAGTTTGAAGAAAACGGACGCGAGGTGATTGCCTACGGCCTCAGTACCGATTTGGGTTGGACGCTGTTCGTGCAGCAGGACAAAGCCGAGGCATTTGCGTCCGTCGCGACAGCACAGCGACATGCTTTTTGGCTCGTTGGTGCGACGATTGTTGTTACGTTGGGGGTCGGTTCTTTGTTTGCAAGAGGGCTCGTACAGCCGATTCGTTCCCTGACTGAAGTCGCCGATGCGGTGAGTCGCGGTCAGCTCGACGTTGCGATTGAAGGCACCGAACGCAAAGATGAAATTGGGGCGCTGGCTCGCTCGGTGAAACGATTAGCTACGAGCGTTCGGGTTGCGTTCGAACAGCTCAATCGCCAGTCTCCCAGACAATATTGAGCGAGCTGGCGGCACGGTGAACATCTGACGCATTGCTGCTGACGCTCAATACAACCGCTCTTTGCTTTGAGGGTTGACGTGAATGGCGATCGCGATCTTCGTCACGAGTACGATGCTCGTCTCATTTTTTGGATTGGCACGGTGGCTCGCAGTCGATATTGACGCGAGCCACCCTGTCGATCGCTACCGACTTCGCACTTGGATTGCGGGTCAGTTTGAAGAATCCTTAGTTCCAATTGCGGAACTATCTGCTGCAATCTTGCTTTCCCAGACTGGCGCTGAGATTGATGAAATCCAGCCCAAGGCTTCGTTGATAGCAACCTTTAATGTCTACGACGGATTCGATACGCTCAGGCTTCTCGACGCACTCGAATCAGCCTTTGGCATTCGCATGCCCGATCGCGAGGCTGAAACTCTCTGCACGTTTGGGGAGTTGGTCGATTATCTCTACCTGAAAACCTGCGATGTCTGAAGCCTTTTCGCTTTTTGACGCTCGTCACTACGAAACTCTCGATGTAGTGCGAGGGTATGGCGAATGGGCAGAGACTTACGATCGCACCGTAGGCCCCGATCTCGACATCCCTCTCCTGGAAAAACTCGCGGTTATTCCTTGGGCTGACCTTCGCGGGGCGGTGGATTTGGGGTGCGGCACGGGACGGATGGGGGAGTGGTTACGCGATCGCGGTATTCCCGAGATTTGGGGAGTCGATCGCTCGACTGCCATGCTGGAGCGAGCGGCAGCGAAAGCGATCTACCGCGAACTCAGAACTGAGGACATTGCAGATACTTCGTTCCCGACAGCCCACTTCGACCTCGCAACATCATCACTGGTCGTCTGTCATCTGCACGATTTAGCGGCGTTTTATGCAGAAGTTCACCGCCTGCTCCAGCCGGGAGGATACTTCGTTGAAATCGACTATCATCCCTTCTTCTTGCTCAGAGGCATTCCTACCCACTTCGATCGCCCCTCGGGCGAGTCGGTCGCAATCGAAAATACCGTGCATTTGTTTGGCGATCGCGTGGCCGCAGCCCTGGAGTTGGGATGGAGCGTGCGAGCGATGCACGAACGTGTTGTGGATGAGGAATGGCTAGCCCGAAAGCCCTCTCTCCAGCGATATCACCGCCAACCCATTAGCGTTTGTACGGTTTGGCAGCGATAAGATTCCGTACATTCGCTCGGTCTAGCCGCGATCGTGATGCAGAACCCTATGGTTCTACAGACCAACGTCTGAAATTTCGTTGTAAACGAGACAAATAATTTTCACATCATCCCGAAGATGAAGAGTCATGAAAAGGTGACTTTTAACGTTGCCCGATTGCTGCTTGTCAGATAACCCTCAAATACACCAAGTCCTTGTCAGGCACGTAGACCCACAACATCCTGACATGGAATCCGAGCAGCGCGATCGCGTTCTCGTCTTGTAGGGATAGAGAGCCGTCATTATATACAGAAAGCGTGCATACACCGCAGTCTAAAATTTGCTTTATTTTTTCTTAAGATATGTCGTAAAGTTATGTCAACGAAGGCTGAGAAGCCTTACTTCACTCTGATATTGCAATGGTGCCGGGACATATGACGAAGACCACATCTGCGGTTCGGGCTTTTATCGACACGTTTGAGGACAAGTATCTCGCGGAAAAAGACCTCGATCGCGCTCTGGAGCTGGCTTGTAGCAGCTCGGAGTTTAAAACTTTGTTGGTGGCGCTGGTGAACTGTCCGGCGTTTTCGAAAGAGCTGGGAGACGAGTTCGCTGAAGCCGACGCGATCGCGGGACTGTCAGCTTGTCGCAGTTTGCGCAGCGGACTTAATTTCAGCCTCAGCCGCTTTTTCGGGTTGTTGGCGCAGTTGGTAGGGGCGTTCGATGCTGACGCGGGCGATCGCTGGATGAGCTTTGCCAATCGCTTGCTCGTCGCTCCTCAGGGGGAGCGCAAGTTGCTCGATAGCCTGAAGGCCGGTGATGAAGGGGTGTTCTATCACGAGCTGGCCGACGGATTGGTGCAGAGCAATCCCCACGCTATCTATCCCACCTCCAGCTATCGCGAAAGTCGCGGGTTCGTGGTGAGTACGGAGGACGATCGCAAGATTGAAGCCGTGATGAGCACCAGCACGTTTGCATCGATCGAACTGGTAGACCACAGTCTCGACCCGGAAAATCATCGATTGCGGGATCTCTACGTCGCCTCGGGTCGCTGCGTTTGCCTGATCGACAGCAACGTCGAGCCTTATTTCGGCGAGCAAATCGAGCATTATTTCGACGTTCACGGCATCGCGCTGCACAAACTGGTTTACCGAGCCATGGAAGTGGATAAGGGCATTCGGACAGTCGAGCGGATGCTCGGCGACTTCAAGCGTCTCGGCGTGTCGCGCAACGAACCCGTGCTTATCGTCGGCGGTGGCGTACTGGCGGATACTGGCGGACTGGCTTGCGCCCTCTACCACCGCAATACGCCCTACGTGATGCTATCGACCTCGATCGTGGCCGGGATTGATGCTGGCCCTTCGCCCCGCACCTGTTGCGACGGCTTCGGCTACAAGAATTTGTTCGGCTCGTATC
>JBCBTL010000073.1:0-8389 GCA_039818705.1 Cyanobacteria bacterium J06639_1 | reverse complement strand
AGCTGGCACTTGCGAGAGGCGATCCAGTCTTTGCGCTCGCGCACCGCGAAGTTGTAGACGCGCCGACAAGTTTCGAGCCAGTCGAGCATGCGCTGCTGTTGCTGAGCATCGGGATAGATGCGGTAGCGATACGTCATCACGAACATTCCCGCATTATAGCTTAGGGTGATTGCATGTACTCCCTAGCAGTCGCGCTCCTTGATATCCCATCACTGACCGCTGCGCGTTACAGTGCGGGGCTTACGGAGCTTTAGCTAAAGCACGGATCTGTCACTGAACTTATTGGGTAGCACTGAACTTATTGGGTGACTCGGGCTGCATCGCGCTCGTTGTGAATGCGATTTTGGGCGCGATTGTGTTCCGCCAGCGAGCGGCTGAAGACGTGACTGCCGTCGTAGCGGGCGACGAAATAAAGATCCTGAGTGGGCTCGGGATCGAGCGCTGCTTCGAGACTGGCGATGCCAGGAGAAGCGATCGC
This sequence comes from Cyanobacteria bacterium J06639_1, assembly GCA_039818705.1. GTDB lineage: Bacteria > Cyanobacteriota > Cyanobacteriia > Thermostichales > PCC-7336 > JBCBTL01. The sequence goes on along the minus strand of JBCBTL010000073.1, from coordinate 7,911 downwards.
CGTCGGCGGCAAGCCGGGCGTGACGTAGGTGTTATAGGGCGAGGGCTGTTCGACTTCTGCAAACGTGAGCGGGCGATCGGGGGTTTGAGTGATGTTGAAGGCGTATTCGACGGTGGGATCGGAACCGAGCAACATGCCCAGCCGCAAGCGATTGGCGAACACTCCAGAGATACGCCCGCGCTCTTCAGGAATAACCGCTTCTTTTTCGATAATGCTCGACAGCGCCGTCCACTCGATCAGCGAGAGGTCGGTGGGATTGTCGCTATTGAGATTAGCTTCGTACACCGGCAGTGCCGTTAGTTCGAACTGGCGCAGCATGGTGTCCACCGCGTCTTTGGGAGTGCGAGCATTGAGCGGCAGTTGATAGGTGCTGGGAAATAAAAATCCTTCTAAATGAGGCAAGCCTGCCGGAATCCACGGAAACTCATCACGGATAGTGCGTTCGGCCTCTGCCGTAAATTCGGCAGCGGAGAACCAGCCCAACTCGGACTCGAAATAAGCGGCCATCTGTTTGATACGCCAGCCCTCCGGAATAGTGAAGGACTCCTGCACCACTCGACCGTCACTCAACTGAGCCACGATGCTTTCCAGCCCGCCGCTCGGGTCGATGTCGTAGACTCCAGCCTGAGGAGCAGCGGCATCCCGGTGGATGCGAAACCAGAGTTCCCACGCCAATGAGGAATGAATGAGGCCGTCCTGCGCTAAATCATCACCAATCGATCGCACGCTACTCCCAGACTCCACCTCAAAGCGGCTGACGGCAGCACCTTCGACGGGGGTCAACCATTCTTGCCACTGCTTCCATCCCAGCCAGCCAGCCACGCCAACCCCTACCCCCGAGAGGGCGACGAGACTCAGAAGTACGCGCTTGATGCCCATTCATGCCACTCCGCGATGCATTGCCCTGGACGACGGTAACGAAACGAACCGTCTTCTAGAGAAGAACCGTTTTCTATTGAAACGGAGTCCGGGGACAATCGCCACCGGGATCGCTCGCACGTCCTCAGGCGGCTTTTCTCTCCAGCGATCGCGGTTTTATCGCGAGGCTGGCACTACTGGGCGAGGTCGAGCAGGCGATCCTGCAGGCGATCGAGCAGCTCGTCCGGAGCGTCGGGGGGCAGCAAATAGGGGTCAGCACCGTCCGGAACGACCGCGAAAAAGAGCAGCGGGTCGAGGGGGGCAAAGAGGCCGTACTGACGGTCTTGATTGAAAAACGTTGCGAGAAGCTGGAATTCTTCTACATCGCCTTCATCGCTGACAATTTCGACAATGTTGTCTTCTTGAGGTTCGGGTAAATTGCCCTCCACCGTCATCGTGTAAGCGCTGAGCTGGAGCTTGAGATTGAGCTCTTCCAACATCGCCCGCGCCACGGGCAGCGCAGCCTCAACTTCCTCGGGTTCGGGCTCGGTGAGGCTGCCGTCAACGTCAGCAGGCGCTTCATCGCGTTCGACACCTTCATCATCTTCCCAATTCAAAAGCTGAATTGTCGGACAAGCGGGCATGATCAGCGCGTAATTCTTACCGTCCAGCGCGATCTCTTCTAAAATTTCGCAAACTAGCGTCTGCTGGCGATCGTCGCGCAATTGGAGCGTGTTGCTCATGCCATCAGGCCGTTAGTTACTTGCGTTTAGTTTATCGTTTGATGGTTCTCTTTTTATCTCAAATCGTGAAGTTCTGTCTCGGAGGCGTGGCGTTGCTTCTGGAACTCTCGGCGGCGACGATCGAGCCACTGTTGCAGAATAATCGCAGCGGCTTCGCGATCGATCGCGCCGCGATCGCGCGTGGACATCTTCAGCGCCCGCAAATTCGCCTCGGCCTGAACGCTCGTTAAACGCTCGTCTACGAACTCCACCGGAAGGTCGAGGTGTTGGCCGAGAGCTTTGGCGAAACGCTTCACCTTTTTGGCCTGAAACCCAACACTGCCGTCCATATTCAGCGGCAGGCCGACCACTAGATAATTCGCTCGTCGGCGAGTCGCCCAGTCTTGCAACACCGCGAAGTCTTCGGAGCGCGATCGCCGCCACAGCGTATCGAGTCCGGTGGCCAACAACCCCGTACCGTCACACCCGGCAATCCCGATGCGGCGATCGCCCACGTCTAAACCCAAGGCAGATATCGCAGTCATAGCGGTTCGACAACGAACCCTCTCTTCTCATCCGGCAAACACGACGTGCAGCCAGCGTTGAAGAGAGGGACAGCAAAGGCAACAGAGGATTAGTCGTATAAGCCCTTGTTAATGCGGGTTTCGAGGCTATTGAGCCCTTCATCGTAGGGGCCGACCTCAAAGTTATCGAAGTTATCGCGGATGCGTTGCTTCTGACGTTCCGACAGCCCCGGAATGGCCAACATGTCTTCTTTGTTCTCGTAAGGCGCGTTTTCGACCAGAATGCGCGCTAGCTTCGGGTAAAACCCGTTCAGCTTGCGGTAGTTACGCAAGACCGTAGTGTTGACGTCAATTTTGGCTTCGAGCACTTTGGCAGTGCTGCTCTTGGTGGCAGGAGCCACTTCCACCGCCTCAGGCGCGTCATCTGTTTGGGCGGCGGCAACAGGCGTTACAGCCGGTAGTGCTAAAGACCCGATGAGCGCCAGTGTCAGCGCTAAGCTCAAAACTGCTTTACTCGCGCTCGTGCAAATGCGCTTCCAAACCCGTTGCATGGATACCCTTCTCTCCCAAACAGATATCAATCAGACGTAACTAGCTATAGTGCCAATCGTCTGTGTATGAGGGTATCATTTGCGTTCGCCGCCTTAGCTTAAACTTTCTTACAGTATTGCCCGTCCTGCATAGACCAGCCTTGGCACGCCCTAATACCGATCGGGACTTCTTGCTTGTGACTCACTGATTGCGACTGATTGCTGATTGCGACTGATTGCACGAACTGTTGTTTTGGGACGAATGCTGATGTTTGGCAATGATGCTTTTGAGGCGATCGCGCGTCGCCAGGCTCTCAAGGTAGGCACGGGCGTGGCGATCTCGCTGCTGGCGCTCGGCGCGAAACCCGCTGCTGCCCTGTTCGATAGCCCGCTGGAGAATTTACCCGTCCAAGCTCGGGTGGCCGTTCGAGAAGGGGCGGCTTACGTCGCTCGCGAAGGGGATACATTTCGCGGGTACGTGTTGGTGGATGCTCCCACTGAGAGCGTTTGGGACGTATTGACGGATTACGAGCAGTTTCCGCAGTTTTTGCCGAATACAGAAGACTACACGGTGCTATCTGAGGCACTGGATGCAAGTGATGAGGAAGCAGGGCGAACGTTACAGGTGGAATCCATCACCAGCGCCCAAGTTTTGTTGCTGCGGGTGCGATCTCGCGATCGCTTCGATATCGTCGAGCAGCCTTTTAACCGGATTGAATTCGAGTTAGTTAGCTCCGAAACCTTGCGCGATATGGCCGGGGCTTGGTCGTTACAGACGATCGAACGGGCGGGGAGCGAGCCGCAAGTGCTGGTCGCTTACGAAGCGGCGGCAACTCCAAACAACCAGTTTTCTGCTGGAGCCTTTGCCAGTATTTTTCAAACCCAGCTCGAAAGCACGCTCGCGGCTATTCGGGATGAAGTCGTGCGTCGAGGAAGCTAGCACAGCAAGCGTTTGATTAACCGGGAACAGCCCAGCTCTTGAGGTGAATCTAACTCGATGTTTCGCCGCGCCGAGCCGGATTACACATGAGCGTCGTCATATGCGGACACCTCAATCTATGACAAGCTCGCATTGTCTGATGAGGTCAGATCGAATGACTGCAGAAATGTCGCGTTCCCCGGTTAAAAAGACATTTGTTATTTCAGCCATTAGCGCACACTTTAACTTGCCTGTAGCCACTGCGACGCGAGCCGCGAACGACTGGATGCAAGATCGTCCTGACTGGCGTTGGGAAGAGTTGAGGGCGTGGGTGCTCGATGGCGATGCCAATTACGCAGAACGTCAGCTCGTTCCAGCTCCACTGTCTACCACTGAGGAACTAGCAGTCTTACGATCGCAAATGCTGGGGGCAAACGGTCTCGATATCCGCGATCGCCGGTATCGACTGAGGGTCTATCCCGAGTGCTTTGTCGGTCATGAGGGCGTGGATTGGCTGGTGCAAACTCAACTCCTTTCTAGAGCTGAAGCAGTTCGAGTGGGACGACGGCTCGTGCGTCGCAACATCATCTCTCACGTCTTGAACGATCAGGACTTTGCCGATGAGTTTTATTTCTATCGCTTCGTTTAAGCGGCGAGAGCCGACATCCACAAGCTTCATTCAGTGGTCGTCCGAGCGACCAACCTATCTCCGAAAAATCTCCGAAAAATCTCTGAAAAAAGTGCGGGCTAGTATCTAGCGTAGTAGCTATGGTGCAAGGTCAACTTGCCCCAGAGGTCATTACATGAACGAGCCCAACGGTAACGCGATTCGGCCTCGAATCGTATTTCGGAATTTTATTATTGTCTTCGGACTGACTGCCATTGGCGGATTCATCATCGGTCTAGCCACTGGCATCTCGGGTGTTGAAGGTATGCCGATCGCAGCGATCGCCGTCTCCAACATCATGCTCGCGATTTTGGGATTCTTCATCTGCGGGTGCATGACTCCCAAACGACGCTGGACGTACTTGCTCTTCACTGCGATCGCGGTGTGGCTAGCGAGCATCGTCAATGTGTTGATTGCGGGCGATCTCGGGGTTAGTCTGGTGAGCTGGATGCTCGGACTCCCCACAACGCTAATTTTCATGCTCGTGGGTGGCGGGATCTCGACCCTTTTTGTCAAGAGTCAAGATTGAGCTGGCTCTTAACGTCACGTGCGATCGCCTAGGCTGTCATCTGCTCTGACGGAGGAGCATCGGACGGAAGAACATCGGACGGACTTTCGGCAGCTTCGGCAAAGCTCAAACGCGGTCGCCAACACAAGTAAGCGAGCGGGCCGAGGAGGGGAATCGCGCACATCGTCCAAAACGGCCATCCAGGTTCCAGATTGCGCCGAGGTAGGTCGTCGTAGATGAGAACGGGGAGCAACGCGCACAGCAGCACGAAATCGAGCGTCATCACGTGGACAAACCGCTGCGATCGCCATTGCTCCCAAAACGCGCTGAAATCGCCCGCTGCGAGGCCGTAGCCAAGCAACACCAGCGCCCCCAGCGAAATCAAGATCGCTGTCCAGCGCGAGTTCCATAGTTTCAGGACAAAATTGGGCTTTCCAGGGACGGGATACACGGGCTGTCGCCAAGCCATATAGGGCAATAACGCAAACCCGCCGACCCCCATCATCAGGGCAGCAAACGGCCACGCAGGCAGCTTTTGACCGCGCCCGTCCGTCAGCAGCAAGCACCAGAAAGCCAGCGGCAACACGCCCATTAAGTTGAATTCAGCCACCAATAAAGGGTTGAGATCGGCCACGTTTCCCGAGATGAGAGTTTCCAGGAGGGCGCGAGTTTCCTCGGGGCGATCTGGAGGCGCGAAGACAGTAGCGTAGACAACCAATGCGATCCAAAGGCCGCTGTAAAGCACTCGACGCAGCCAAGGACGGGTGGGGGGCGCTGACATGACTTCTCCGAAGGGCGATCGCGATCTATTACAAACTGTAAAGCCTTTGGAAGTCCGGTGAGACAATAAACGGTACGAAAAACGATCGGGAGAGCGAGTTTGCTTACGGAAGGAGAGGCGATCGCGCCGCGCAAGTTATGGCTCGCTGCTCTAAAACCGCCGATGTACAGCGTGGCTGTGATGCCGATCGCGGTGGGAACGGCGATCGCGTGGGCGCAGACGGGGGCATTTCACGGTGAAGTCTTCTCGGCATTTGTCTTCGCGGGCATCGCCATTCTGTTTTGGCTCAACAGCAGTAACGATGCTTTTGATGCAGCTACGGGCATCGATCGCAACAAACCTCATTCTTTGGCTAATCTGACCGGGCGACCGGATTTAGTACTGTGGGTCGCCAATCTATCTCTACTCCTGGGGCTGGGCAGTTTGGGCGCGATCGCCTGGCGGCAGCAGGATGTCACCGTGCTCGCAGTAGTGGCGCTATGTTGTGCGTTGGGGTATGCCTATCAGGGGCCACCCTTCCGCTGGGGCTATCACGGCTGGGGCGAGCCGATTTGTTTCGTCACCTTCGGGCCACTAGCGGTTGAGGCAGCTTATTACAGTCAAACGCAGTCTTGGTCGGCAGTAGGATTCTTAGCCGCGGCAGTAGTGGGCGTTGCGACGACTTTAATTTTGTTCTGTTCGCACTTCCATCAACTCGAAGATGATGCGGCTGCAGGCAAGCGATCGCCCATCGTCAAATTGGGCACGGCTCGCGCGGCGCGGCTCGTTCCGTGGATGGCAGGAGCCATCTTCGCGTTCACAGGACTGGGGATCGGGACGAGGATCTTTCCCTGGCAGACGGCGATCGCCGCACTGAGCCTTGTGCCAGCCATCGAGCTAGTCAATTTGATTCGCGATCGCCACGCCGAACCCGAGCGCGTCAGTCACTCGAAATTCATTGCGGTGTCTCTCCACTTTTGGAGTTGTTCGCTGTTGGGACTCGGTTTCATCCTGAGCCAATTCTGATTGGGTGATTCAACTCGCCGCCGCACTCAGCGGCTCCCTCCACACCGCAAGTGAGTTAGCAAGATGCTGCTCGAACGGCGAGGTTGGGGCTGAATCGTTCGCCAGGAGTCGGCTCTAGGACTTGGGTTGAGAGGTCTAGCTCGGCTAGACGCGATCGCAACGTATCCGGCCCGCCCTCAGCTTTCAGCAGCTTCGCTAGCAGTCCGTCGTAGGTCGTATTGCCCGGTGCCGCAGACGGCAACATCACCTGCGGCTGCACCCATTGCGCTAGCTGAGCAGCACTCTCGGCACCTTTCAAAATCGAACCGAGCAGCGGAATTTTGACATCTGCCATTGGCGCGATCGCTACGTCAATCGGCTCGGCCTGCTTCAATTGCTCTGAATGGAACCCGTGGGGTTCGTAGTAAAGCGAGGTGCCCGCCTGACGATCTCGCAAAATGTAGGCGTTCTCCACCAACATCGGGCCGATGGGTGAACCGGGCAAGGCTGCAATTTCAAGGCGATCGCCCAAAACGTGTTTGGCTCCGTGTGCCAGCTCGGTCACCGTGCTGAACCCGAGATCGCGCGCCACCTTCGCGGCATTGGGAGACGCGATGACGGGAATGGCGCGATCGAGCGTTTTCAGCGTTTCAGGGTGGGCGTGATCTTCCAATCCCTGCGAAAGCAAAATGGCATCAATGCGATTGGGTGTTTCGTACGACTTACCGTGCTCGGCTCGAAACAGCCATTCGGCACCGCCAAACACCAACTTGCCCACCAGCCAAGGATCGAGCAGGACGCATTGCCCTCCCATTTCGATCGACCAACTGTTGTTGTCTAACCACGTCAGGTGCATTGCTTGAGTTCCTCGATGCTGCGATCGCCTGTCAGGCCAATGAGTTCATTTTAGACAATTGTTAACGATCGTAAACTCCGGTCTCAGGCAGAGATATCGCCTCGCGATCGCCTCGCCGTCGATAGGATAAACACTCGAATTCAGGCCAGCTCTCGCGGCTTTGCAGGACGAAATCTCGTGCCGCGATCGCTTCGTACTCGGGAAAGAACGTGTCACCCGGATACTCACCATCAACAACCGTTAGCTCTAAACGATCGGCCATCCCCAGCGTCTGAGCGTAGACGGACGCACCGCCGATGATGAAGGCGCGATCGCCCCTGACTGCCGCCAAAGCTTGAGATAGCGAAGTCACGACAGCACCATCATCGAGATCGACTTTGGTCTCTGAGAGCGAAGTCGATAACACGAGGGTTTGCCGCCCCGGTAGGCCGCGCCGTTGCAAATCGATCTGCCACGTTTTACGACCGACGATGACGGCGTGACCGTAGGTAAGGCGCTTGAAGCGAGCGAGATCCTCGGGCAGAGACCAAGGCAAGGTTCCCCGCCAGCCGATCGCGCGATC
>JBCBTL010000072.1:0-8415 GCA_039818705.1 Cyanobacteria bacterium J06639_1 | reverse complement strand
CTGCAAAATGCCTTCGAGTTCTACTACGCGAAGAATCCGCTCAAGAAAATTCGCAGCGCTTGGGGCAGCCTCAAGCTGGTCTCGGCTTACTACGGCGAACTGTGGCGCAATAAAGATTTAGTCAAGCAGGGAAGCGATCGCGCTCGACAGTACAAACCGGATGCGATGTCTGTGCTGGGCGGCGGAGCGGTTAGCGTCTTCTACGAACAGCTTCAGCATTATTTGCCGGAGGGAACGCTGGTATCTGTTGGGGAAGGCGAGGCTTTGCTAGCCAAACTCCTGCAGGGCAGTGATATTTCCGGCGAGCGTTGCTACGTGGTGGGTGAAGAGCAGCCTCGCCCGAACATGGTTCACGAGCAGCCGACCGAGATTGAAAAAACGGCTTGCGATTACGACTACATCGAATCGATTTGGCCGGAGTTTCGCTTCTACCTGGACGGCGGAGACTTCTACATCGGCGTGCAAACGAAGCGCGGCTGTCCCCATAACTGTTGTTATTGCGTCTACACGGTGATTGAAGGCAAGCAAGTGCGTATCAATCCTGCCGATGAAGTCGTGCGGGAAATGAAGCAGCTTTACGATCGCGGTATGCGTAACTTTTGGTTTACTGACGCGCAGTTCATTCCGGCACGCAGGTACATTAACGACGCGATCGAGCTATTACAAAAAATTCTCGATGCGGGCATGACCGACATTCATTGGGCAGCATATATCCGAGCCGATAACCTCAATCCCGAACTGGCCGATTTGATGGTGAAAACCGGAATGAATTATTTTGAAATTGGTATCACCAGCGGATCGCAGGAACTCGTACGCAAGATGCGGATGGGGTACAACTTGCGCACTGTTTTGGAGAGCTGTCGCTATCTGAAAGCGGCTGGCTACGACGATATCGTCTCTGTTAACTACTCGTTTAACGTCATTGACGAGCGCGAAGAAACGATTCGTCAGACCGTACGCTATCACCGCGAGTTAGAGGCAATCTTCGGTCGCGACAAGGTCGAACCGGCAATCTTTTTTATCGGTCTGCAGCCCCACACGCACCTGGAGCACTATGCCCTCAAGCAAGGCATTCTCAAACCAGGCTACGACCCCATGAGCATGATGCCGTGGACGGCTCGCAAACTGCTCTGGAACCCAGAACCGATGGGCAGCTTTTTCGGAGAGATCTGCCTGCAAGCCTGGGATGCGAATCCCGACGATTTCGGTCGTGAAGTGATCGATCGCTTAGAGCGCCGCCTGGGGCTGTCTACTTTGGAGGAGGCCGTATCTGCGCCTCTGGCGGGCAAATTTATTTCTTAATGACGCTCCACGAATGTCCGGGCTGGGGATGAAAATCTCGACAGCCAATGGCCTCTTCTGAGAGTGCGATATGCGGGCAAACCGTGCATTTCAAGCGATACTCGCCCGTGAAATACTGGCAGTCTGGACAGGGAATTTGATGCATCCGGCGGGCGATTTTGGCAGCGCGGGCGATCGCGCCCAGTACGTGTCCGATCACTGCCATTGCGAGCCAGGCTGTGAAGCTCACTCCGGCGACCACTCGAATTCCGTGCCAAACATCGCCCATCTGCCTCATCCCGCCTGCGTTTTCCGGTCTGTATGGCAAGCGTAAAGGGCTTGGATTCGATCGCCGTAGCAATCGGAAATTCAGTTGCCGAACTCAAGATTTCGCAATCTGTCAACGCGTTTCTTAAGGCTCCTGCGTCGCGATCTCAACCTGCATATCAGCCAAGATTGCAGACAAAGACTCGCGATCTGCTGCTTCCGCGTACACTCGCACTAACGGCTCCGTACCAGACGGTCGCAGCAGAATCCAAGATCCATCTTTCAGGGAAAGCTTGACCCCGTCTTTGGTGCTGACTGCCTCGACGGGAATCCGCGCGACTGAGCTGGGTGGCTGCAATCGAAAATGCTCCATCACGGCGGTTTTATGCTCGGGTGCGAGCTTGAGATCGATACGGCGATTGTGCAGGGGCCCGCCGACAGCGGCGATCGCCTCCCGTGCCAACACGCTCAGTGGCTTTCCCTGACGGGCGATCGCCTCAGCTACTAGCAAATTGGCCAAAATCCCGTCTTTTTCGGGAATGTGCCCCAAAACGCTCAGTCCCCCCGATTCTTCGCCGCCGATGAGGACTTGAGTCTCCCGCATTTGCTGGCCGATGTGTTTGAAGCCCACTGCCGTCTCGATGATGCTGACTCCGAGCTGAGCTGCAAGGCGATCGAGCAGCTGCGTGGTGGCGACTGTCTTGACGATCGCCCCTGTCAGCCCCCGCTGCTCCACCAAATAGCGCGCTAGCATCAGCATCACCACATTGGGTTCGATCGCCGTTCCCGTTTCGTCGATGACGCAATAGCGATCGCTATCTCCGTCTGTAGCTACGCCCAGATTTGCCCCCGAAGACCGGATGCAGGCGATTGCCTCTTGCAACTGCTTCGGTCTCGGCTCGGGCATGTCACCGCCAAAAGTCACGTCGCGCCAATTGTGAAGCGACAGAACGTTACATCCAGAATGCCCGAGCGCCTCGTCTAAGTAGCCGCGCGAGGTGCTGTAAAGCGCGTCGTAAACGACATGCAAGCCCGCCGCCCGCAGGCAGGCTAGGTCGATCTGCTCGTAAATACAGGCCAAATAATCGGGTTTCGGGTCGAACGAGGCGATATTTGCGGAATGCTCCGGCTCGGACTCAGATACCTCGGGTATCGCCGCCACGATCGCGTCAGTAATCTCTTGAGTGGCGGGGCCTGCGTAATCGGGAATGTATTTAATGCCGCAGTACGCGGGTGGATTGTGGCTGGCCGTCACCATCAAGGCTCCAGCCGTTTTTCGATCGCGAGCGGCCAGAGCGATCGCGGGGGTGGGGCAGTCGCGATCGCTCAGCAGTACCTGCCAACCCTCGGATGCGAGCACTGTTGCGGCATGTTTGGCGAATTCATCCGCGAGAAAACGGGTATCGTAGCCTACTAAAACCGGACGAGAGCGATCGTAGGTTCGATCGAGATATGTGGCGACCGCCCGCGCGACCCGCCGCACGTTGGCGACCGTGAAATCGCGCGCGATGAGGCCGCGCCAGCCGTCAGTGCCAAATGCAATTGATGTTGCCATAGCCATAAAGAGAAGCGAGCGATCGCTTTTTAGGATACCGGGAGATTTGGGGATACCGGGAGATTTTGGGATACTGAGAGACTGCCCCAGCTCGGGGGCGCTCTGGGATGCGAATTCTGGGATTACAGTGGGTAGGCAAGCCGTTTTCACCGCTGCTGTGGCTTCTGAGTCTTCCGCTCCGCGTCGTCCTCGTATCACCATCGTCAGCAACGGCCACGGCGAAGATGCAATCGCCTGCAGCATCGCTGCCGAACTTTTAGCGCTCGGTGCCGAAGTGCGAGCGATCGCGATCGTCGGTGAAGGGCGCGCGTACGCCAAACTCGATATCGACCTGGTCGCGCCAACTCAAACGATGCCGTCCGGCGGGTTTATCTACATGGACTGGCGGCAGTTTTGGCGCGACGTGTGGAGCGGTTTGGGCTGGCTAACCTGGCAACAAATGAGCGCCCTCAAACACCAAAGCCAGCGTGCCGATCTCGTGCTGGCGGTCGGCGATATTGTCGTGCTAGCCATGGCTTGGCTGAGCGGCGCGTCTTACGCCTACGTCGGTACGGCGAAGTCAGACTATTACCTCAGAGACGAAGCCCGATCGCATCATCCTTTCCGCCGCTGGCTAGAAAGCTTTTTGCCGCTCGCTCCACCCACGCCCTACTTTCCCTGGGAGCGCTGGCTGATGGGTCGCGATCGCTGCCGCGCTGTCTTTCCCCGCGACTCGCTCACGGCCGCAAATTTGGCGCGTTTCCACCTGCCCATCTCCGATTTTGGCAATCCGATGATGGACAACCTAGAGCCCACCGAGCCCATCGCAGAGATTCCAGCGGATGAGCCCGCCATTCTCATCCTGCCGGGGTCGCGGGTGCCAGAGGCCTATCGAAACTGGGAACGCCTGCTAGCTGTCGTTCGGCACCTGCCGCGTCACTACGTTTGTTTTGCGGCGATCGCCTCTGGTCTCGATCCCGAAGTCCTCGACCGAGCACAGCACTCGCTCCCGCGCCCGGTTGCTCTGATCCAAAAGCGATTTAGCAGTTGCTTGCACCGGGCGGACGCGGCGATCGCCATGGCGGGCACGGCTACCGAGCAGTGCGTCGGCTTGGGCAAACCCGTGATCGCGATTCCCGGTGCGGGGCCGCAATTCGTGGCCTCGTTCGCAATCGCTCAAGCGACTCATCTCGGCCACAGTATTACGTACGTATCGGATGGAGCAGAAGCCGCCGCTGCGCAGGTGCAACGCGCGATCGAGCACCCCCAGCCCGAGCGTTGGCACCAAAATGGCACCCAGCGCATGGGAACGGCGGGAGCCTCGCTGCGCATCGCCCGTCGCGTCTTCGAAATTGCCCGAGAAACAGCAAAATGCGAATCCGCACAAACCTACAAAAACTAGCCTGAATCGATTGCGAACGGGTTTAGAGTAGGGACAGCGAGCAGCCCTCGCGATGTCATTTAGCGATCGCCCATGCAAGTCCAAGCCCCCACCCTCGAAGTCTCTGTTGCTCCCGCCGATCTCGATGCCTGGCAGGGAGAATGCCTTATCATCGGTTGTCATCAAAGCGAAGACGCAGTTTTATTGCCAGAGCCTTTCGCTACGCTCGACCGCGATCGCTGGTCGGGGTTGGTGGCGGAAGCGATGAGCGAAAGCGAGTTCAAAGGCAAGGCGGGTAGCACCGTGTCCACACGGGTCAGCGACAGTATCCGCAAAGTCGTGGTCGTCGGCTTGGGAGATGCAGACAAGCTCTCCTCCGAGGCCGTTCGGCGCGCAGTCGCGAATGGACTGCGCCAGGCTGACGCGCTCAAGGCCAAAACAGTGGGTGTCTGCGCGGCAAGCTTGCCCAGCCCAACCTCCGAGACACTAGCCGCAGCCATTGAAGGGGCGCTGTTGTTAGCTCACCAAGATCGGCGTTTCAAGTCGGCGGGCGAAATTGCCTCCAATGGCTCGACGTTCGGGATTGAATCCGTGACGCTGTTGGGATTTGACTCGGAACCCGCTGCCCTTGAAAAAGCACACGCGATCGCCACTGGCACCATGCTCGCTCGCGAACTGGTGGCCGCACCAGCTAATGTCGTCACGCCGATGGCCTTAGCCGATACGGCGCAGGCCATCGCCGACGAATTCGGCCTGGAACTGGAAATCCTCGATCACGAAGCTTGTGAAGCCCTGGGCATGGGGGCATTTCTGGGAGTCGCTCAAGCCTCAGACATGCCGCCCAAGTTCATTCACCTTACCTATCGTCCTGAAGGCACGCCCACCCGCAAGCTAGCCCTCATTGGCAAAGGACTCACCTTCGACTCAGGTGGCCTCAACCTCAAGGTGCAGGGCAACAGCATTGCCATGATGAAAATTGACATGGGAGGCGCTGCAGCCGTACTAGGCGCAGCGACGGCGATCGCCCCGCTGAAGCCCAACGCTGAAGTCCATTTCATCGTGGCCGCCACCGAAAACATGATCAGCGGTCGCGCTCTCCATCCGGGCGACATTTTGACGGCTTCCAACCAAAAAACCATCGAAATCAATAACACCGATGCAGAGGGACGCTTAACCTTGGCAGATGCTCTGGTTTTCGCCGAAAAGCTCGAAGTTGACGCGATGGTCGACCTTGCAACGCTCACCGGAGCATGTATTGTTGCCCTCGGAAATGACATTGCCGGACTCTTTTCGCCAGATGAGGCACTATCCGAAGAGCTGAAATCGGCTGCCGATCGTGCGGGCGAAAAAATTTGGCCGATGCCGATGGAACCCAGTTACGCCGATAGCCTCAAATCCGACGTTGCCGACATGAAAAATACCGGCGCGCGCGAAGGTGGCTCCATCAGCGCCGCTCTCTTTTTGCAAAAGTTCGTCGAGAAAACCGCTTGGGCGCACCTCGATGTGGCTGGCCCCGTTTGGACGGAGAAAGCTGCTGCCTACACCCACAAAGGTGCCACCGGATTTGGCGTACGCACCCTTGCAGAATGGATTCTGGCTCAGTAGCCACCACGCTCAGTCGGCCTTAGAAACCCGCTCGACTCAAGCCTGACGAGAATTTGAGATCGCCTCCTGCGTCGTTACTTGAATACGTCGTTCTTGAGAAGGGTGAGGACATCAGCGATCGCTGGGCTCGCCCGACGACCGTACCCCAGACGGACGTGCAGTATGCACGCCGCTTTCCGATAAGATTGGTAGAAGCCAAGTCACAGGATTTCCACATGAGTAAGGAAGACATTTTGAGCCGCGTTCAAAAGATCGTGGTCGAACAGCTCGGGGTCGAAGAAGACAAAGTGACTCCCGAGGCCAACTTTCAAAACGACCTCGGTGCCGACAGCTTGGATACCGTCGAGTTGGTCATGGCTTTTGAAGAGGAATTCGACATGGAAATTCCCGACGAAGAAGCCGAAAGCATTGCCACCGTGGGCGACGCAGTGAACTACATCGGCGAAAAAGTTCCTGCCTAACCTCATGGTCGAGCGATCGCTTGCCGCGCGCGATCGCTCCGTTCCAGTTCCTTTTCTCTCGCTCCCCTTTTCTGAGCTTTATCTATGACTGCGACTCCTCTGCTCGAACGCAAGCGCGTTGTCGTTACGGGGTTGGGTGCCATTACTCCTGTCGGCAATACGGCAGTTGACTACTGGCAAGGCCTGCTCGCCGGTCGCAATGGCATTGGTGCAATTACGCTCTTCGATGCCGCCAAACACGCTTGCCGCATCGCTGGCGAAGTCAAAGGCTTCGACCCGCTTGAATATCTCGACCGTAAAGAGGCCAAACGCAACGATCGCTTCGTCCACTTCGCGATCGCCGCCACGCGCCAAGCCCTCGCCGATGCCAAGTTCGACATCAGCGACGTGAATGCCGAACAAGTTGGAGTCATCCTCGGCACAGGGGTGGGCGGTCTTAGCGTGATGGAAGCGCAGCAGACCGTGTACTTACAAAAAGGTCCCTCTCGGTGCAGCCCCTTCATGGTGCCGATGATGATTGCCAACATGGCGACCGGCCAAGTCGCCATCCAAGTGGGAGCGAAAGGCCCGAGTAGCTGTACGGTAACCGCCTGCGCTGCCGGGGCTAACGCGATCGGCGATGCCTTCCGTATCGTTCAGCGCGGCGACGCTCAAGCCATGATTGCCGGCGGCACGGAAGCTGCCATCACGCCACTATCGATCGCGGGGTTTGCCGCCGCCCGCACCCTTTCTTTACGCAACGACGAACCCGAAAAAGCATCACGTCCCTTCGACCGCGATCGCAGCGGCTTCGTGATGGGTGAGGGGAGCGGCGTTCTCCTGCTCGAAGAACTCGAACACGCGAAAGCTCGCGGAGCCAACATTTATGCGGAAATGATCGGCTACGGCCTCACCTGCGACGCGCATCACATCACCTCACCGTCTCCCGGCGGAGAAGGCGCTGCCCGCGCCATTCGCTTTGCCCTCAAAGATGGCGGTATCACCGCCGCAGATGTGGATTACATCAACGCTCACGGCACCAGCACTGCTGCAAACGACTCAACGGAAACGGCAGCAGTCAAAGCGGCATTGGGCGATCGCGCCCACCACATCACCATGAGTTCTACGAAATCCATGACCGGACACCTGCTAGGCGGTTCCGGCGGCATTGAAGCCGTTGCCACGGTCATGGCGGTGAATCGCGATCGCGTCCCCCCCACCATCAACCTCGACAACCCCGATGAGGCGTGCGACCTAGACTACGTACCCCACGTCAGCCGCGAACAGACCGTGAATGTAGCTCTATCTAACTCTTTCGGCTTCGGCGGCCACAACGCCACCCTTGCCTTCCGCAAGTATACTGGCGACTAAAACGCATCTGAGGTAAAGCGATCGTGGGAGCGGCTCCCCCTGTCGGACGCTTGATGACGCAATTTTTGGCCGAGCGCGAACGCGATTTATCGCGTGCCAGTCGTCGCACCTATCGCATGGCTCTGGAGCAATTCAGCGAGGTTTGCACCCTCCCGGTCGATCGCGTCGAAACTCTGCACGTTCAATCATTCTTGAATGGCCTCAAAGGTCGTCCCTACAAATCTAAATCGGGCAAGCTCATCTACCCTCCCGCGTCGCCAGCCACATACAATCTCAAGCGGCTCGCCCTGCACCAGTTTTTTGCCTGGGCAGAATCGCGCGGCTATTGCCAACCTCCCCTCCCCACCGTTCCCATTCGCGCTGCTCGTCTGCCTGGCAAGCTCCCTCGCGATATCGATCGCCTCATGCTGCAGCGGGTTTTAATTCGCGCCGACAGCCACTCCTTGCGCTACTCCTGTCTCGTGCGTATCCTGCTCGAATGCGGCCTCCGCGCCCAAGAGCTTATCGATCTATGCGTCCAGGTCTTTCAATCGTGT
>JBCBTL010000071.1:0-8465 GCA_039818705.1 Cyanobacteria bacterium J06639_1 | reverse complement strand
GAAGACGTATTCCTGTAAATGGCGATCGATGTCGTGATTGCCTTCCAGAATGAATTGAGCGCGATCGATCAGCGAAGCCAACCCCCAGCTCGTGTAGGTATCCTTTCGCAAAGCTACAGACAATGCCCCTTCGTACACGCGCTTGCAGACGACGATTTTGCCGTAGGTACTGACGAGTTTCGTATCCGGGCATCGAACTTGAATTTTGAGCATGAGATTGGCCTCTTCGCCCGTAGCGAGGAAACGATTGAAGCCCCCAGCGCTCACCACGGGGTCTCGACGCATGAGCATTTCGTTCGGAGTAGGCGAAAACTGACGGTTTGCCTCAACCAGTTTTCCCTTCCACAACGTAACTGGTTCGGTTTCTGCGGGCGGGTGTTCGGAGAGATCTCGATACGTGTCACGCATCTTTTGGTTATTACATTTGATCGGTTTGCCAATGGCAATTCCGGCTGCAAATGTTTGCAGCGCTTCTAGCTGGTAGGAAATCGACCAAGGGGTTAGCAGGTCGTCGTGATCGAGGAACTTCAAGTATTCGCCTTTCGAGAGCGCAATACCAATATTTCTCGACACGCACTGGCCTTGATTGATCGAGCGAAATAACTGCAAGCGCGGCTCTTCCGCCATTAACGATTCGACCACTGCGATCGTGCCGTCTTGAGAGCCGTCGTCCACCACAATCACTTCAATGGAAGCGTAGTCTTGAGCAAAGCAACTGGCGAGCGTTTCGGCCAGAAAAGCCTCGGCATTATAAGTGGGAATAATAATCGAAACCAGGGGGTCGGACATGGTTTCAGCAGGCTTGGCACTTCGCTAGCACCATACTACTGTTCGGCTGTCTGACGTTAGCGTCTCGGGAGAGGCGATCGCTTTTCGCTAGATCTGACTGTCCGAACTCAGGGTGACGACATTACCGTGGCGCGTAATTCCTAACCAGCAGTCCGATCGCTCGGGAATCAGGGTGCCCGTTACGGCGCATCGTTGTGCTTGGGTGGAACGCGCGGGGACGACGGCTCGAATATCGGCAGGGTCGAGATCGCGATCGCCGCCGTGCAGCCGCACGTAGTCCCACAGCACTTCGCGAATGAGGGCTTGATAGCCTTTGGTGCCGGCAAGATCTTTGAGTCGCTCCTTTAGGTCGCGTTCGAGGCGAATGCTGGTCACCTGCATTTCGGTGGTGGGGACGCTACCCAAAAACGACACGGCAGATCTCCTGAAAATCCGATACGTCATACTACGATTGTAATACTTGAGTTCAGCCGAAGTCTATCGATGATGACGAATTCCCCGCGCCTGCTGCTGACTTCGTTCGCGGTCTGGAGAGACGATCAGCCGTCCAACGCATCGGATGACTTGTTGGGTTTGTGGAGCGCGCAGCAACCTCCAGATGCACTGGCACGCGTGCAGTGCTTGCGGCAACTGCCAGTGCATACCGAGCGCGCGAGCGCGCGCATCTGCGCCACGATCGGTCGCGATCGCCCCGATTTCGTGTTGTGTTGTGGCATGGCTGAAGCTCGGACGGAGTTGGAGCTTGAAACCAATGCCAAGCATGACGGCACTGTCTTGTATTCGAGGGCAAACTTGTCGCTGTGGGCGCGAGGATTATCCCGAACTCGACTCAGTCACGATGCTGGGAGCTTTGTCTGCAACGGGACGTACTTCCGCGTGTTGCAGGACATACGCGATCGCGATTTCACCACCCAATGCACGTTCGTTCACGTTCCCATCCTCAACGCAGCCAATACAGCGGCGATCGTGCAGGACTTTGACGCGATCGTGCAAAGGTTACTTTTCAGTCGCGATTTGATGCGATCGCAACCGAACGCTGCCGCCCCGTCAACTTGAGGGGTCGAGCAATCTTCCCAGAATCGCGATTCATTTGGCGCGCTCTAAAAAATCGCTATCAACGCATTGACGTTTGTCTGCATAACGGCCAGAAAATCTCCGCCGTCTGAAACGTTTCCGGCTGGAGAAAAAACGACGCTGCTCACACCCAAATCTTCGAGACGAGCCGTGCTTTCAGGATTTGGAGTGCCTTCCCAGAGCATCCACTGAGCGGGGCGATCGCTCAACTTCGCCTGCAAATCCTGCCATTCCGACTCGTCCGGCACGACATCCGGTTCCCACAGCACGCTTTGCAGGTTCAAATCGTAGCGCTGAGCGAGGTATTCGTAGACCGGGTGAGAGGCGAGCAAGGGCTGATTTTGCCGGTCGGAAGCAGCAATCGCCTCCTCTAACTGCTCGTCGAGGGCAAGTAGCTCTCGTTCCAGTTCGGCAAAGTTGGCATCTAGTTGTTCCTGTTGTTCGGGTAACCGTTCGGCCAGGGCATTGCGGATGGCGCGGGCTTGTTCGACGGCGAGTTGGAAGTCAATCCAGGTTGTAAATGCCGTGCCTGCATGGGAGTGTTCGCCTTCTGCGCCGTGACTGTGGGTGACTAGGTCTTCGATGGTGATGAAGCGATCGCGGAACCCGCCTGAGGTGAAGACCTGAATGCTGCTGGGCAGGCTGACGGCGGACAGCCATTTTTCGTAGGTCGCGCCGTTGAGGACAATGAGGTCGGCGGTTTGCATTTGGGCGATCGCGTCCGGTTCGGGCGTCCAAAAGGCAGGGTCGATATCGGCGGGAACGGGCAGGCTGACGGAGACGGACTCGCCGCCGATGAACTCGGTCATGAACTGAAGCGGGTAGTTGGAGGCGAAGACTTGGAGGCGGGTTTCGGTCTGGGTTGAATTGGCAGCGTCGATCTGTTCGGACTGGGGAGCCGTGTCGCGATCGCTTGTTGAAGTGCCACAGCCAAACGACACTCCACAGCACAAAACTGCGGCAAACAATCCAGACATCCGTGTAGTTCGAGAGTTAAAAACGTTCACGATCGTGTGTCCTCAATGAGTGGGGTTTGCAGGGAAAACTACGCTTTAGGAAATGAGCGTGCGGGTAATGTCTTGCTTCAGATGGCTGACGCCAACCGTGACGATCGCCGATAGGCCGCCGCTGACGACCAAAATGACGGCGATTTCAGCCGCAATGAGCTGCACGATCGCGCCGCGACTGCATCCGAGTTTGAAACTGGTTTGAATTTCGGACTGGCGCAGTCGGAGGGAAAGATTGAAAATGAGCGCGATCGCTAATAATGTGGCGGCAATCACCAGGAAAAAGACGAGATTCAACAGGTTGCGAATTTTGAAAATCTCGATAAGTAACTCTTCGATTACTTGAGGAGAATTGACGAACTGCAGTGGTGCATCGGTGACTTCGTAGCGGCCTTGCAGAATAGCAGCAGATTTGCGATCGGGGGGGACGGCGATGATGGCTGTAATCGGGAACGTGTCTGTCGAGCCGTGGAAGTGAAAGGAGGCTAAGTTTTCGGGGGTGATTTCCGTGTATTGGGGCAATTGAGCGTTGGCAACGATTTCATTTCCCTCTCGTTCTAAGACAAGCTCTTCGGCATCGGGTTGGGCGAGATCTTGATGGCCGTGGCCGATGCCTTGGATGACCCAAGTGGTTTTGATGTCGACAAAGACAGCGCGATCGTCGGCGGTATAGGTGCGATCGAGGACGCCGACGACGTTCATTTTGAGGGGATACACTCCGCCTAAATCGAAGACGGTTTCTGGGGAGGAAACGAGGCTATCTCCGGGGGTTAAACCGAGCGATCGCGCTACGTCCGCGCCCAAAACAGCATCGCCAATCACGCCAAACCGCGTACCAGACGCTAGGCTCAATTCTCGAAAGTTGAAGTAGTCGAGCGTAGTGCCGACGATGGGAAATCCGCGAGCGAGAAATTGAGTCGCGATTGGGATGGGGAGGGCAAGATCTGACTCTTCAATTTCGCGAACCGAGGCCATCGTAATTGGATCGGGTGGCTCGGAAGCGAAGTAAAGAGTATTGATTGCTAAATCTAAATCGCTGCCCTTGGAACCGACGAGCGAGGGGGTTACTTTGGCGCGAGACATGAGCTGTTCTTCGCTGGCCGATAGCAACAGATTGAGCGCTAGAGGCAAACTGCTGACGAGCGTGATACAAGCGATCAACGTTGCGGTTTTGAGGCGATTGAAATTGAGATATTTCCAGGCTAAGTAAAAGCTGTGAGTCACAGTCATGACAGACCTCTACCGGGAACGGACGTTGAGTGCGGATAAATCGGCGTGAAAGGTTTCGAGGTCGATCGCGCGATCGAAGTCTGGAAGGAGTTCGTGGTCGTGGGTAGCTGCGACTAAGCAGGATTGATGCGTCTCGACGTACTCGAACAAAATCTTGAGGATGCGGCGTTTGTTCGCGGGATCGAGATTTCCCGTTGCTTCGTCCGCCAAGATAATTCTGGGTTGAGGTAGGAGGGCGCGACAAATTGCGACGCGCTGTTTTTCCCCTTGAGAGAGTTTTTGAATGTTGCGCTTAAGTTTGTCTTGAATGCCCATTTGCATGGCGAGTTCGGCAGCACGCGATCGCACTCGTTTATCTAGTTTCAGAGCAGGATTGAGCCGATAGGGATGCAAAATATTGTCCAGAACGTTCAAATACTCCACTAGCTCGAAGTTTTGAAAGACGAATCCCACAGACGAGATTCGGTAGCGTCTTCGCTCTGCTTCTGAGAGCTGTGCAAGGTCTAAGTCCTCAACTCGAATCGAACCGGAATTCGGAGTCAGAATGCCGGAGAGCAGGTGCAATAAGGTCGTTTTCCCCCCACCGCTCGCGCCGACTAACGCTATTTTTTCGCCGGGATGAATAGCGAGGTGCGGGATGTGGAGGCCGAAGGTTCGGTCTTCGTAGCCGAACGTGACATCGGCGATCGCAATGCTTGCCCGCGTTTCCCCTCGGTCGGCCTGAAGGGATGACTTTGTTGCAATGGGTTCGGACTCTGTTTGCATGTTTCTTCCCTCAATGCCAATGCAGTTCAGACCATCTCTGCGATCGCATCAGAGCAAACGATGCTCGTCCACGACTTCGATATCGACGATTTTCCACACGTCGTCCTCGACCGCGATCGCGATCAGGGCTTCGTATTGGTTGTGTCGGAAATGGGTGTGCCCGAGGTGGCTGACGGAACCGCCCACCTGCCACTGCGCCTGAAGCGTAATCTGACCGTCTGCGCCGACGTGGATGCCTTTGACTTCGGTCACGTCCACCTGTTCGACCCGCGCCCTCGCGCCGCCCTGGTTTTCAACCTCAAGCGATCGCCGACTGTCCAAATACACGTCCGTCAGTTCGTCACCCGTGACGCTCAGCGCCAGCTTGTCGTAAATGTCCGACTCGTCGCGAAACTCGAAGGCGCGATACACATTACTCAGCAAGCCATTCAGAACGGTGGATGCCTGCGTTTGCGAGAGGTTGGAGCGCAATCCGAACGGCAGCGTCGCCGACCAAGCCGCCACAGGATACACGACGATCGCCAGCGGCACCAGCAGTCGCAGTCCGGCCAGATAGGCCGTTTTGTACGAGGATTTCTCCTGCTTTCTCAGTCGAACTTCCAGTCCCAACGCCATCAGAATGAGGGCGATCGACAGCAGCGGTACGGTCACCTGCGGAGGAGCAACTTCAATCGCTTCGACCACGGGCAGTGTCAGCACGTCCGCAGTGTTTTGCCATTGGGTTGAGGGCTGTGCCGTCGTCAGTCGCGCGCGCGTGACGTTTTCGGGGTCGCTGACGGTGGTGGCGATCGCCTCTCGGGGAAAGTCTTGCCACGTTAGCGTTACGCTCTGGGGCAACTCGGTCGGGACGTAGGCAAGGACGATCCCGAATTGGGCATCCGCGATCGCCTGAGGCACGGGCGTTTCCGGGACGACGGGCTGCCCGTTCTCTCCGATCGTGACGAAATCAACGCGATCGACGATGGGCGCGATCGCTTCTCCGTTGATGGTGACTCGACTGGCCTGACTGAATCGCTCTCCGACTAGCTCTTTCAGCGCATCTTGCTGGCCAACTTCGATGACTGCGCCCGCGATCGCCTCCGGCTGCATCCAATCGAGAACCACCTCTGCCGACACGAGGATGTCGTGACGCACCTCGTAAGGATCGACCGTCAGAAAGCTAGCAATGTCGGGATCGCTCGCCCTCGCGACCGGGGCGCTCGTTGCTGAGGCGATCGCGGTCGAGTTGGCGATCTCGCTGCCCGAAGGAGCCGCTAGTGCTTCATCCGCTGATTTGGTTGGGCGTGCGGTTTGACCCGCTGAACTCGGGCTGGCGGTCAGCAAATTCGGAATTGAAAACGCAGCATCTCGACGAGTTTGCGTGAGGGCAAATCCGGCTACGCACAGACCGCACGCCGCAACACTGGCGAATCGATAAGCGATGGCAGGACGGGCGAGCTTGCGGGCGATTGCGATCGCCCCCGAGAAACCAGCCACCAGAGCTAGCTGCGCACCGTCCATCCCCACTACGAAAGCCGTCAGTCCGAACAGCGTCACAGCGGTGGGAGTGCCCGCGCCGATCAGCGTACTCGCCACTCCTAGCCCGTGCCAAAATCCCAGACCTCCCAGCAGAACGCCAGTGCCACGGTCGATGTTTGTGGATTTCCCCTCTTCCCGATCGCGATCGCGCCACGCCCACAGCGCCAGCGCCACGCTCGCCACCGAAATCGCCACTTCCGCCGGAAACAGCGCCAGCCCCGCCCCCGTAACAGCAATCCAGCCCACCGCTGCCCCCTGTCCGAGAGCGAACGCCGACAGCCAGCGCAGTCGTTGCCACGAGCGAGCGGCGACCGCGACAGCTAAGGCGATCGCGACGTGATTCCAATCCAGCCAGCCGTGCCGCAGCCCGAAGCGCGTGTAGAAGCGCACTGTATTGCCCGGAAACGCCTCCTGCTGGCGTAGCGCGGCGATCGCGATTCCCACCGACTCGGCCTCAGCGGGATAAAACCGACTGTTCGAGGTGCCATCCAGCCAGTAGGCGACGACCATCGCGCCATCGGCTGCCCCTGAAAACCGGATCGCATCTGAGTCGCCCAAGCGCTGCCCGCCGCAGTCTATTGCGAACGTCAAAACATCGCCGTCGCCTGGAGCCGCAGGAGGTTCGATCTCCTCGCAGCGCTCGGGGAGTTGGGGGAGAGCGATCGTCTCTAGATTTGCCGGGGGATTCACTTTCCACTCGTAGCGAGCGGCGGACTGCTCGTGCAGCTCGATTTGCAGGATGTCGGCTCCGTGGGCGCGGACGGGCAACGCGATCGCCAAGGGCAGCAGCGCCCCTAACAGTCCCGCACCGCGCCATCGAGTGCGGCGCGCGGGAATTCCCTTCGAGTGCCATTGCGATCGCATTAGTCCATCCATCCGAAACACGTCACTCAATGCACCAATCCGAATCCACGAACCAACCTGAGAAAACGATGAGAAATTGCGCTCGAATCTGAGAAAGACATGAGAAAAACGCGATTTTCCGGTCTTGTCCCCGAGATGTCTTGCTGGGAGTGCATACGATTGACCGCTCGCACGTATGCATGTTCGACGGCACCTGTCGTTACGCCGAGGCGATCGCTGGCCTTTGGGGATGCTATCGGCGGCTCTACGTACGTATGCAACATTCATCCGGCCTTCTCAGTGTCAAAAGATGGATTAGATGTGTCGTTCGTTACGCGCATTACGCATTGCTCTGTAGCTCAATTGGAATCATGATACGATGTCGCAATCCAATCGATACGATCTCGTGAAATCCAATTTTAAGTGGATTCAAAAGCTGCGAAAGTCCCGTCTTATCTGTTATGGACTGGTAGCGGCTTGTCTTTGGATGACATTGTTTTGTGCGCTACCTTCACAAGCCCATTTTCGCAATCAAAGCTATCTCTATCTCAAGCTGAATGGCCGCTCGGTTGCCGTTCGTACTGAGGTTCCGGTAGTAGATATCAATCGCGCGCTGGATCTCAGTATCCCCTTGAATGGAGCTGTTCGTGCGGATGTCGATCCGGTTATCGATCGCGTCAGTCAGTACGTCCTCGATCGCACCGCCATTGAGTACGGCGGAGTGAATCGCGAGCTGACCTATCAAAATTATCGATTTCTTAAGGTTCCGTTCGGGCAGTTCATCCTGATCGATTACCAGCTAGATCCCTTTGAGGCCGTTCCAAAGTCATTAGATATTCGATTTACGCCTTTACTCGACCTTGAAGACGGGCGTAAAAATCTATTGGTCATTGAAGAAGATTGGCGATCCGGGATTTTTGATAATGAGGGATCGTATTCATTAGTCTTTGCCTCGGACAAGCCCGAGAAGACATTAGATTTATCCAATTCAACCGTGATAAATGGCTTCGTCAGCACGATAAAACGCGGCCTCAAATCCGGTCTGCAAATGCGGGAGTACGCATTTTTTCTGATGGCCTCGGCACTCGCGATCGCTTTCGGGCGCTCCGCCAATTCAGAAGCACCGTCAGCTAAGACTTCTGGGGCGATCGCCCGCAACGCCCTCGCGACCTTTGCGCCGCTAGCGGTTGGATCTTTCGTTGCGCTGGGGGGGTGGGGATTTACAAACGTGACTCCGCC
>JBCBTL010000070.1:247-8527 GCA_039818705.1 Cyanobacteria bacterium J06639_1 | reverse complement strand
CCCCCGCCAAAATTGCTCCCTCGTTCATGATGTAAGCGCGATCAGTGATTTCTAGCGTTTCGCGCACGTTATGGTCGGTAATGAGCACGCCAATGCCGCGCTGCTTTAGTTTACTCACTACGTCTTGAATATCCGCCACCGCAATCGGGTCTACCCCTGCAAACGGTTCGTCCAGCAGTAAAAACTTCGGCCCGCGCTCTCCCGCCGCCAGCGCCCGCGCGATCTCGGCGCGTCGGCGCTCTCCTCCAGACACCTGGATGCCCAAACTATCGATGACGTGGGTGAGGCGAAATTCTTCGAGCAGGGTTTTGAGGCGATCGCGCCACTGTCGTCGCGGCACCCCGGTTTGCTCCATAATCAGCAGCAAATTATCCTGAATGCTCAAGCGCCGAAAGATACTGGGTTCCTGAGGCAGATAGCCGATCCCCAACTTCGCCCGATGATGCATGGGCAACGACGTAATTTCGCGATCGTCCAAACGAACTTGGCCGCGATTGGGCTGCTCTAGCCCGGTTGTGATGTAGAACGTTGTAGTTTTCCCCGCCCCATTCGGCCCCAATAGACCGACGATTTCACCCTGAGATACGTCTAGCGAGACGTCGCTAACCACTTCGCGACGACCGTAACGCTTGCAAATATGCTGCAGTGAAATCTTCATGGGCGAACCGCAAACGAGAGGCAAATCAAAGCGCAGGCGATCGCGCGGCACGAGACGGTACGGGATCGATCGAGTTCTAACACAGCTCCCCGAGAGCCAAACGCGATCGAGGCGATCCGGGCGAACCGATTCGGGCGGGAGTTCATTCGGGCGGAAGATTATTCAGGGGGAAAAACGTAAACCGACTCGACCTGTCCGCCCTGAGGAGGCAGAGCTTCAATCGTCCCTTCCGTCAATAAGTAGGTGATGGCAGCAGCGCGCAGGCGATTTTGAGCCTGCATGATATCCACATCCCCTTCCAACACGATGCGCTGCTCTTGGGTGTAGTACGTAGCCCGCTGCGATCGCGCTTCCAACTGCTCCACTGGATACCTCAGCGTCACGTTCCCTTCTGCCACGATCACTCCCGTAATGGAGTTGGCCGATTGGACGTCAGACGTAATGGTCAATGCCCGCTGTTCGGTTTGGGCACTCGCGCGCCAGCCGCCCCCACTCCACATCAGCCCGCTAGCCGCAAGCCCGATCGCGATCGCTCGCCTTCGACATGACACGCCCAACTGATCTTCCTCCCACTACAGCACTGCCCAATGTTAGGTCGTGCAGAACGCCTCGCGACCGCATTACGCGATGGTTAGCGTCAACCTTTTGCTACTGTATCTGGTTTTGCGGGAGGTCGGCGATCGCTGCGGCATCCCTCGTTTGGGAATGCGTTGAGTAGCATTTTGCGCGATCGAGTAGCCTTGCGTTGCGCGAAGCAGCCATTCCCCCTACGCGCCCTCGTATATCCCCTCACTGCCCCCGACCTGCAAACCCGGTTGTGGCTCTGCTACACTGCCCTTTGATCTAGAAAACACGTCAAGATTACACGCGAAAGACATACACATTTCGCGCTCTTCTTGCTGTTACGTTCGTGAATGAGGAGTTGTAACCATGCAGCGTTGGTATCGAAGTGCGATCGCGTTCGCGAGTATTGGCCTCACAGCCTTGGTTGTAGGCTGTTCGGAAAATAGCTCCACAGTCGATCCTGCAGGGCAAACCTCCGTGCGTGCTGTCCATGCCGTGCCTGATGCTCCTGAAGTTGACGTATTTGCCAACGGCGCAGAGGCGTTTTCCGACGTGACCTTTTTCGAGGTAACTCCCTTTGCCTTGGTTCCGGAAGGAGACGTTGAGGTCGAGGTTTTTGAGAGCGATCCCCCCAGCCCAACTCCGGTGGTTTCTGACACGATTGAAAACACGCTGCCGGATACCAGTCAAACCGTGACGGTCGCAGGGGTCTTAAATCCTGTCGGAAATCAGCAGGCTGTCCGAGTTGATGTGTTCGAGGACGATCTTGAAAAGACTCCAGGACAAGCCGAACTGCGCATCATTCACCTCGGGCCGGATGCTCCAGAAGTTGACATTCGACTTGGAGACAACGATCCCCAGGGCGCATTGCTGGCCACACTTAACTTTGGCGAAGCCACCGCGCAGAACATTGAAGTTGCTCCCGGAACGTATACCGTCACGGTATTTGTAGCTGGAACGGCCACGAACGCGTTCACTCAGACGCTCCCCGAAGTGGTTGCCGAGGAGAACTACACGATTTACGCGGTCGGCTTGCTCGACGGCGATGCTGCTCAAGCCAGCCAGTTTCGCCTAGAAGTCAGCCAGGATACCTAACCCTAAATGCGGCTGCCCCCATCCCCTCAGCGCAGGTCGTTGAGGGGACGGACATGGAGAATACTCTCTCCCAGACAGGTATTGGCCAAGCGATTTACGACTCATCACCTGGCACGCGTTGAATGCGAGGGATGCGATCGCCCGGAAATTCCTCTACTCGGTCGGCTCCGAGTGCCTGTAGCTGGTCGAGGTTTGCCTGACTCGCTCGCATGAGGGCATTGACATCGGTTCCTAAATATTCTGGGAGATAGTAGTCGAGGCGCGATAGCCCCTCCCCCAAGAGAATCACAGCACCGCGCCAGTTGCCATTCAGCAAGTGATAGTGAGCCACAGCAAGCTGCAATATGCCCTGATAAAACGTGCGCTTTGGCTCGATCGCTTCAATCCAAAGCGCTTCTAGCGTGTCGTGACAGGCGTAAAATTCCCGCGCATTAAACTGCGCGATCGCGGTGTCAAAAGCGATCGCGTCGGTGTCCGAGTCGAAATCAGCAGGGGCACTCAAAGTCGGGTCAGCCTAGGAGTGATCCCAATCGGGCTTGATCGACTTGCGGCTGTTGAGATAGCGATCGATCGCCATTGCCGCCACACAGCCGTCTCCAGCAGCAACGACCGCTTGCTTGAACGGCGTGTTGCGGATGTCGCCGATGCCCCAAACCCCCGGCACCGACGTAGCCATCATCTCGTCCACTTTCACGCCGCCGTCGGGATTGAACTCCACCTGGTCGCCGATGAAATCCGTAATCGGCTTCGAGCCGTGGCTGTAAACGAATACACCCTCAACAGCCAGCGGTTCGGGTGCCTCTTTGCCTTTAGGTTTCACCATCACGCTAGTCACGCCCATGTCGTTCCCGTCAACTTTCAGCAAGCGAGTTCGACTCCAGTGCTTGACGTTGGGCAATTCCAGCAAATCGTGAGCGTGGGGCTCCTCGGGAGCTGGATCTTTGACCGTGATCCAATGCACCGTCGAGGCAAATTTGGTCAGTACCTGCGCTTCTTCAATGGCCTCTTGGTTCATCCCCACCACAGCCACCTCGCTATCGCGGTAGAACGCAGCATCGCAGGTGGCGCAATAGCTCACGCCCCGTCCCAAAAACTCGGATTCGCCTTCAAAGGACGCCGCCCGTCCCATGGCTCCAGTGGCTAAAACCAGAGCACGCGCCACGAACGTCCCTTCTGGCGTGTACACCTTCTTCAGAGATTCGCTGAGGTCGATGTTGAATACTTGAGCGCGACGATAGTCAGTGCCGAAGTCAATCGCCTGTTGGCGCATCACGTCTAGCAGCTCCTCGCCGCTCACTTCGCCCGCAACGCCAGGATAGTTGGCAATTTTGTGCGTAATCGCTAGTGCGCCAACGGCGGGGTTTTTGTCGAGAATGACGGTTTTCAAATCGGCACGGGACGTGTAGAGAGCGCAAGAGCATCCGGCTGGACCGCCACCGATAATGACCACGTCTACTTCATAGGTATCCACAAATTCTTCTCCGAATGAGGCCGGACTCTTTCTCAGGATACATCTGCATTGGAGACCGCAGGAAAGGTTCAGCAACAGTTCGCAGTGCTACTTCACAAACCATGAGCCGAGGCGCTGGATGCAGTCAGGCCTAGCCCAAGGTCGATCGGTTCGAACTCGAAGCTAACGAGCGATCGGGAGAAAGCCGCAGGGACACGAGTGCAAAAGCTGCTGGACTGTTACGGAACGACGAGTACGGGGCAAGGAGAGAGGTTGATGACTCGATTGCTGACGCTGTCTTCTCGACCGTCCTCCGTCAGCCCGACCCCACGACTGCCGATCACGACCAGATTGACATCAAGCTCGTCGGCAGCGTCACAGATGGCAAAAGCCACCTTACCTTCGCGGTACTCCGCGCGCACGTCAGCTAAGCCAGCTTTATGAAGAGCCGCCTCAGCCTGTTCGAGCAATGCTTTACCCTGTTGCTTTTGTTTCCGAGCGGCTTCAGAATCAAGATCGGCAATATCGGCGACACAGAGTAGAGTCACCGAACTGCCGTACTTTTGAGCCAGATCTACTGCAAGAGAGATCGCGTGGCTGGTTTCCAGCGATCGGTCGATCGCGAACAAAATTTTCTCGAACATGGCTAACGTGCTGCTTGCGCCTAGCGAGCGGTACGCTAACGGACCACTCTCTCAACGTCCTCAATCTTCATCCCAATTCCGGAACGGGAGCAAGTCCGCGATCGCATCTTGTAACTCGTACTCGGACAGCATCAGTTCGAGCGCGATCGCACTCCACTCGCGTTCTGGAAAATAGGACTGGAGGTGCGAAATCGGTTCTCGGTTGCTTACAGCCCCGCGGGCCAGCAAGCGACCGGCCTCCTCTTTGACGGCTTCAATCCCATAGCTGACTGTTGGCATCGTCGTGAAACCCCTCAGCTCGTCGCTCGTAATGGGACTTAAATGTCAGTTGTCATGCAGCTCAATCATCATAAACCTATCGTAATGTCCGTAGCAAGAGACACAAAATACAATGCGATAACTCGTGCGAACGAGCGGTACGGTGCGAAGTTTTGTCTCTCGCTGGACGGTACGAACGACCAGCTTCCTCACGTTCGCACTATCTTTGCCTTCAGGCGAACCCTATTCTCAGGCAAATCCTGCCGACGACCCCTGCCCCCTTGACAAAAGAGGTTGATTCATTGCGATGACGGACATTCCACGCATTGGGATTATGACGAGTGGTGGCGACTGCGCTGGCCTCAACGCTGCTATCCGTGCTGTCGTACATCGCGCTATTCACGGATATCGCTGGGAGGTCGTCGGTATTCGCAATGCGACCCGCGGCCTGTTGACGCGCCCGCCCGAAGTGATGCCACTGACCCTCGACTCGGTGATCGGCAAGGTCAATCAGGGCGGCACGATGCTGGGTACGATCAACTCTGGCAACCCGCTTGCCTATCCAGAACCCGATGGCAGCGTGCGCGATCGCTCGGCTGAAATCGTCGAGGCTTATCACGATCTCAACCTCAAGGCTCTCGTCGCGATCGGCGGCGATGGCAGCCTGGGCATTCTCCATAAAATCGCCCACCAGGGTCGGGGCATGAATCTCGTGGCCATTCCCAAAACCATCGATAACGACCTGTGCGGAACAGAGCGATCGATTGGGTTCGATACCGCCGTTTCCGTAGCCACCGAGGCACTAGACCGCCTGCGATCGACGGCTGCGAGTCACCAGCGAGTCATGATCTTGGAAGTGATGGGTCGCGATGCCGGTCATATCGCTCTCAGTGCCGGGATTGCTGGCGGAGCCAAAATCGTCCTCATCCCCGAGATTCCTTACGACCTCCAGAAGATCTGCGCCAAGATCGAGGAGCGTCAGCAGCAAGAGTTGGCTTACACGCTGGCCGTTGTGGCCGAAGGCGTGAAAGACTTACACGGTCAAACGGTGGTTCAACAATCGCGGCACGGCACGGCTCGATTGGGAGGTATCGGCCACATGCTAGCAGAGCAAATTGCCGACGTGGTGGATGCTGAAGCCCGAGTCACCGTTCTCGGTCACCTTCAGCGAGGCGGAACTCCAACCGCAACCGATCGCCTGATCGCCACAGCATTTGGAGTCAAAGCAGTCGATCTAATCGCGTCAGAAACGTACGGCTGCATGGTGGGCTGGCAAAACCGACAGGTCATCGTCGTTCCCATTGCAGAGGCGATCGCCTCCTACCGCTGCGTGGATAGCGCGGAAACCCTGATTAAAACGGCACGAGGCATGGGGATTTGCTTAGGGGATTAGGCGGTATAGCGGAACGACTCGCACCCACTAAACTACCGTCAACATCCTCCTCGGCACAGCCCTCATGCGTCTCGATCGCTATACCGTTGGTTCCTACACTCCTGGCGCACCGAAGTGGAAACAGGTGCTTTGGTACTTCGCAGGCGAGCCGTTCGTTCGCAGCTACCTGGTACCGTTTTCGAGCTTAAAAGTCACCGTACTTCGAGCGTTTGGCGCGCACATTGGTACGGGAGTCCGCATCAAACCGGGGGTTCGGATTAAGTTTCCCTGGCGGCTCCACGTTGGAGACTGGGTTTGGCTCGGAGAAGGAGCGTGGTTAGACAATCTCGCTCCCATCACAATCGGCAGTCACGTCTGCGTCTCTCAAGACGTGTATCTGTGTACGGGAAACCACGATTGGACGGCTCCCGAGTTCGACCTCAACGTGGCTCCTATCGTTCTGGAAGATTCGAGCTGGGTAGCCGCACGCGCCACCGTCGGCCCGGGAGTTACCATCGGGCGCGGAGCCATCCTCGGCTTGGGAAGCGTCACCGGGAGATCGCTCGATCCCATGACGATTTACGCTGGCAATCCCGCCCAGGCCGTTAAGCCTCGCTGCGTGAGCTCGACGGTCGAGCAGGCAGGCGATCGCGAAGAGCGCGAAAACCCACCTCCCCAGCATCGCGAATCCCCAACGGCATGACATCTCAAGCGTCGCAGCGCCAGTTCATCGAGCAAATGAGGAATGAGATGTGAGGAACAAAGCGGTGAGGAAGCTAGCAAGCCGGCAAGCGAGCTGGCTTGGGCGATCGCGAAACACTCACATTGGCCGGTAGCGCCTGCATTTCAGGCTGCGTGATGCCTAAAACATCCGCGTACTGCTTTGCGATGACCTCAGGCGTGAAATTGGCGAGCAGATAGTCGCGTCCTGACTGACCCATGCGATTTACCACGCCGGGATTGGCCGCTAAATGACGGATAAACGCGGCTAATCGCTGGCTATCGAAGTTATCAAATGTTGCGCCACAGCCTGCCTCGGCAATTAGCGATCGCAAGTAGGAATGGGGTTCGCAGATCGCCGCAACAGGACGACCCGCAGCCAGAATGCCGTAGAGCTTGCTGGGAGCCACTAAGCCTTCCATGCCAGGGCTGACGCTCACCAAAGATAGGTCGCAGGCCGTCAGCGAGTACGGCAACGTTTGCTTATCTTGAAACGGCAGAAAGAGACAGTTGTCCAATCCCCACTCAGCCGCTCGATTCTGGCAATCTTGATGCTTGGCCCCTTTGCCAATAAATGCAAACTGAATGGGCTGGCCCTTCAGCAACCTCGCCGCCTCCATGATGGTGTCCATATCGTGGCAGCGCCCCATATTGCCGGAGTACAGCACGGTAAATTTGCGATCGAACCCGTGCTTCTTGGCAAACCAGTTTTGGGCTTTCGGACGTGGGAAGATCTTCCGAGGATTCGACCAGCTATGGATGACGCTGACTTTGTCAGCCGCTTCAGGGCAAGAGTCCAACACCCTTTGCTTCATGGTCGAACTTAGAACGATGATGCTCTGGGCGTTCTGCCACACTTGTCTGTTGAGCCAGCGCCAAACACGGGTCAGCGGATGTGACTCAGAAACGACACTGAGGGCAACAGCCACATCGGGATACAAGTCGTAAATCAAGCAGGTGTACGGAGTCTTAAAGCACAGATGCGCGAAATACGCCATCACGGGCAGGTAGGGAGGCTCCGTAGTAACCAGCAAAGCATCGCCACGGTTGATCGCCTTCAGCATCCGCAGCCCCGTGCGCACGCAAAAAAGTAGCCCGTTGACAGCACGACCGCGAATGCGGCGGGGCCACAGCTGAGAGACTCGCGATCTCCTGACCGTCACAGTGGGAGATACGCGATCGACATTTGGTGCCCGCCCCTGCTTGAAAGCATATGCAGGTTGCCCCGTCCACACGTCAACCTCAGCTCCCATTTTGCTCAGATGCGCCACGAGTTCTTCGATCAGTTGACCGGTGGCAGCATAGTCAGGTGGGTAGAACTGAGTAACCGCTGAGAGGCGAAAAGCGCGCTGCTGCTTTGCGGGTTGAAAATCGAGCATGCTGACTTTACCTTGTTATCCCTGATTGGCGAGAATTCCGACCGGTGACTGACGAGACACTTTACCGAGTATACACGGAGAAGGACTTCACTGCCGGACAAAATAGCGCTCACCTAGGTGAACCTGAGTGTAAACTAGCG
>JBCBTL010000070.1:0-237 GCA_039818705.1 Cyanobacteria bacterium J06639_1 | reverse complement strand
ACTGCGCACCGCGTCTGAACCGGTTGGTAGCTCTCATTCATCATTTAGGGGCAGAGTGCTGCTTACATGCACGGAGACTCAACCGCTTAGCCCGCGTGCAAGCAAACTTAACCTACCTCACCTCAGCCAAGACCTATCGCATCGAACGATACATCTCGGTTCGATGCGATGTTGCGCGGCAAACGCACGCGCGTCAAGTGACGCAGGCAGATGCCAGCTAGACCGCAGCGATTTCGT
>JBCBTL010000069.1:0-8540 GCA_039818705.1 Cyanobacteria bacterium J06639_1 | reverse complement strand
GCTAATCGCAGCGGCGACTTTGGCTTTGGCTGGAGCTTGGGCGAACAGGATGCAAGAATTCAAGAGATTGTTGTTTTCATCATAAGTGGATAGGGTAATTCCCCCTTCCGCATCCACTTGCTGCACGAGATTACCCCTGTCGTCGAAGATAAAGGTGATGGTGTTCCCCAGAGGATCGGTCACGGTTTGTGAATTAGCACTGTCAAAGGCTACATCAAGAGCATTACCATCAGCATCAATCAAACGTACCAGTCGTCCCCGATCGTCATATTCATTGCGAATCCCTCCGCGCCCGAGTGGATCGATGATGTCACTCAAGTAATGAGGTAATTGGGGTTCTTCATAGACCAATTCAGTGACGTTGCTTTCTCGGTCATTTATTTCGCTCAAATCGCCGTTGGCGTCGTAGCCGTATTTGATTGCATTGCCCGAGGGGTCGATGATTTCAGTAATGCGTCCCTGAGAGTCGCGTCGGAATTCAACTGATTCTCCGGTGGAGCTGAAGATACCGTTGTCGGTATAGGTCAGAGTATTGCCATTACGATCGGTGACGGTTTCAAGCCCATCGAATTGGTCGTATTGATAAGTGGTGCCATCCCGAGTGGTGAGACGGTACTCCGAGGGGTTGTAGGGGAAGGGGAAGAAGAACGTTGAGACTGTACCATCGGGACGAACAGTCAGCGAAGAATTATCAACTTCAAGGGTGTCAAAGACGCCCTCTTCCGGTACGAATCGAGGTGACCAAATTGGCCCCAAGAATGGAACGAAGCTACTAACGAAAGGTTCGAATGTGAACGTGACGCGATTGCCATCAGGATTAGTCAGGGTGACAGTATCACCCACAGAGAAAGAAGTTGCCGTAAACAGACCGAAACCATCAAAGTCTGTTACTGGAACGGATTCTTGAATTCTTGCATCCTGTTCGCCCAAGCTCCAGCCAAAGCCAAAGTCGCCGCTGCGATTAGCTTCGAGGCTGTCGTACACGCGAGTGACTTCGATAGGCAACCCAGCCACTGGAATCGAGATATCCACAAATTCTTGCGTGAATCGTCCCGGCTTCAGTTCACCTGCAATGGCAACCGTCGTTCCTTGAGCGTCAACGTTACCGCTGACATCACCAGTAATGACTCGTAAGAAGTAGTTGCCATTGGCCAGTAGTGTTGGATCGACTTGGCCCAATACGCCACTAATGCTTTCGGTTCCCTCGGCCAAAACTCGATAGTCAGGATCGGGAGCCGTTGGATTATTGGGATTAACGAGATCGACGGGGGCAATTTCGAGGCGATAGAACTCAAGACCGTCATCTTCAACAGCACCGAGAATGTCGACTGGTGCTGTGATAACCGAGCCCGAACCTTCAAACTGACTGAGATCGAGTTCGGGGACTGGTGCTGTCATGTCATTCGGGTCAGTCACCCGAATCGTTAGGGTTTCAGTACCGACATTGCCGTTAGCGTCGGTTGCGGTTGCGATCAGCTCCACTAGCCCAGCTTCTGTGAACTGCAACGTGGAACCATTGACGGCACCGCTGCGGACATCATTGGAGTCCAAAGCAACCGGCACGCCATTTGCGGTCAGTTCCAGGCTAGCCAGTCCGTCGCCATCAATGCCCTGAACTTGTAACGTGAAGTCTTCGCCAATGGCTACAGAGTTGGTGCTGAAACCAAATGCCACTTCAGGAGCGCTGGTGCCTCCACCGGGGAGATCGCTGGTTGCAATGAGGAAAGACTGACTGAACTGCACGCCATCAGCGTCGGTGGCCATTACCGTGACTGGGAAGGAACCACTTTGACGTGCATCTACCTGCCATTCGATCAGACCCGTAGTTGAATCGATCGCCATTCCCGTTGGGAAGAATCCATTCCGCAGAGCATAGGTAACCGTGGTTCCCTCGGGATCGCTCGCCTCAACGTCATATTGATAAAGCTCTCCAGGTGTCGCGATCGTCACTGGGGCTGAAATAAATTCAGGTGCTTCATTACCTGCAAGCGTGAATTGGTTGCCGAAATCAATGTCAGCAAACAGATCGCCATCGACGATCGTCACGGTTTGCGCCAGTGGCGAGGACGTCTGCACCCAGCCGGGCTGTAATTCTTCGCGGATAACGTAAGTGCCGGGATCTAGGTCAGCAAACGTGTACTCGCCATTGTCGTTGGTGAGGGTGAAGCGCTCGTTAACATCCCGCACGCCATCATTGTCGGCGTCGATGTAGATCAACCAATCTTTCAGGCCAGGTTCAGCTAAACCCGGATCGCGATCGCGAATACCATCCCCATTCAGGTCATTCCATTTCACCCCTCGAACTTCGCCGTTGAGCGGTTCGGTGTTGCGGATGTTGCCAAAGTTAATGTCTTCGACCACCTCACCAATGCCAAGATCGATGGTGTAGCCGTCAGGTTCGCCGGGACGGAGACTGCGGACGTCAACGCTGTAGAAGCCATCATTGTCGTCGTAGGCACCTGGGATGCCATCAAATCCAAAGCCATCGGCGAGGCCCAAAAATAGGCGAGTTGCTCCGTCAGGAGCCGTAAATTCTTGAGTATCTCCATCGCCAGTTCCGGTGCGGCCATCGCCAATGAAAAAGACTTGGCCGAGTTCGGGTGCCAGACGGCTGAACCCAGCTCCTAGTCCTGCGGGAGTAAAATTGAGGGCAGCGGGCGCAGGCAAGTTTTGCGGGTTGTTGGCATCTAAGAAGACACCCACTAAGGGACCTTCAGGCCCTGCATAACCGCTAATTCCAGCAATACCGCTCAGACTGCTGCCCGCGGGGGCTCCACCATCTGGGGTTGGGAATCCCTGACCCGAACCATTAAAGAAGTCGATGGAGCCGGTGGCTTCAAACGAAAAGATTTCATCTGGGACAGCGTCAATGCTCTGGGGGAACGTTTCCTGTAAAAAGTCTCCTCTCACGAAGGAGTGGCGCAGGAGAGGAAACGTGGGGTTCGAACTGCCTAACGGTGGAATGGTGACATCGTCGCGGCCTGCTAGGTAGATAGCATCAGTTCCCTGAACGTCCAGTGACGTCGTTCGTTCGATGAAAGCTCTCCCGGGCTGGGTTTGCAAGAATTCGAAGGGAACGACCTCGCGGACGACATACGTGTCAGCGTCGAGGTCGCGGAAGCGATAGCGACCGTTTTCATCGGTTTGCTGGTTGGGTTCGTTGATATCAATCCGGCCATTCTGGTTCAGATCCAGATAGACCGTCACGCCCTGCAAGGTGGATTCATCGTCATCGAAGATGCCGTCGCCGTTGATGTCTTCCCATTTCACCCCTCGAATTTCGCCGGTGCGCTGCTTGTTTCCAAAGTTAAAGCCGTCGGAGATTTCCCCTTCGGTCACAGTGACGGTGTGGAAACCGGGAACGGTGATAGTGGAACCGTCGGGAGCAGTGACCTCCTGGGCAAAGGGGAAAATTTGGTTGAAACCGGACTGCTGGATTTCGCGGACTTGGTAATCTCCTGCTGCCAGTCCGGTAAAGCGATAGTTGCCGTCAGCATCGGTAATCTGAGTCGGCTCGTTCGGGTCGAGCTGACCGTCTTCGTCTAGGTCGAGATAGACCGTAAAGCCTTCAATGGTCGGTTCTACGAAGATGTCTTCACCTCCGTCGAGGTCGCTGAAGACACCGATTAATTCTTCTGCTGTGATGAAGATCTCGGCATCGGGATCGACGTTGCGCAAATCGGGGAGGGAGGCATTCGATCCGACTCCGAAGGCTGAAATATTGACTCCCAGCACTGACAGGCGTTCGATTTCGTCGCTGAGGCTGCCGCCGCGATTGACCTCGCCATCGGAGAGGAAGACGACGTTGCCGCTGCCAACCGGCGTACCGACGGTGTTAAACGTATCCTCGACGTCGCGCAGGGCAACTTCGAAGTTGGTACCCGTGTTGTTGCCAACGCCGAAGGCTCCGGATCGCAGCGATCGCAGAATGTCTTCGACATCGGAGACGCCGTTGCCGTCTTCGTCTGCCAAGGGCGTTGCCAATAGCTGTATTCCGTCAGCCGTCGTATTCATGTCGGCTTGGGCTGAGAAACCGGAGAATACAACAATGCCAACCTCGGCTGAGTCGCCCAGACCTTGAGCAACGAGCTGGTCGTTGAGCGCGATGAATCCGGCAATTTCGGCATCTAAGCGCGTATTTCTACGACCGTCATTGTTGAAGTCACCGATGTCGGAGCCGACGAAATTAAAGTCTGCACTACCCGAAACGTCAATGACGAAAATGACATCCGGATCGCTGCCCTGAATCAGTTCGGTGTCGCGCACGCCATTGGCATTGATGTCTTCCCACTTGAATCCGCTGATTTCACCCGTGCCGCTGGGGAAGATAAATTCCTGGTTGCCGAAATTGACATCTTCGAGGGTGGTGCCACCCTCTAGCTCGACCGGGACGAAGAAACTCTCGGGTGCCGTTTGCTCGAATCCTTCGGGTACTTCCTGCCAGACCAGATACGAACCCGATGGTGCACCTGAGAATTCGTAGCGACCGTTGCTGTCGGAAAGCTGTGAAGGTTCGTCTGCATCTTGAAAACCGTTCTGGTTCAGATCCAGGAAGACCGTCACTCCAGATTGCCCGAGTTCGGAGTCGTCGAAGATGGCATTTCCGTTGTCATCAATGAAGACATGTCCTTCGATCGCATTGGTGTCAGGAGTGGGAGATACGGCTATTCCGACCGTCTCGTCGTCCGTTTGCGATCCGCCGAGGCCGCTATTGCCCAGGTCGTTGACGGCGATCGAGAGGCTATCCGCTCCGTTGAAATCTAGATCGCTTAGATAAAAAAGACTCGCTAAAGCCGCATTGATGTCGGCTAAATTCCCCTGAAACGCGATCGCTGCATCGTTAACGCCCGTCCCCTGGGAGAAGCTCAATCCCTCCAAAGTCCCTAAGGTCAGCGTGCCGTTCTCGACGGTTAGAGAGACTTCCAGCAGGCCATCGCCCGCATCGACGTCCGCGATCGCGATTCCGTCGAGCGAGCCAACTTCATCTTCAAGAACCGTAAAGTCGTTCGGGGCTGAAATCTCCGGTGCTTGATTGAGAACGCCGCGTTCGACCGTTTGAGAAACGCTACCGCGATTGCCCGCGAGGTCGATGGCCGTAAAGGTGAACGGGTTCTCCCCCAGCTCTAGAGGAATGTCCTCGAAGCTGAACGCGCCCGTGCTGTCCGACACGCTCACCAAATTGTCGGGCGCTAGGGATATGGTGAGGTCGGGTTCGGTCACCCCGAAAAGGGTAAGCGTCGAGGCTGATGTTTCGGTGGCAAAGCCCAGTTCGATCGGAGGTGGGGTGGTGTCGAGCGCGAAGTCAAACTCGAACGTGCCCTCATTGCCACTGTCGTCCTCCGCCAGAAATTGCACCGTATAGCTGCCATCTGCCAGAGGCCGTCCGAAGATCGTGGCCAGTTGCTCGGGCGAGAGGGAGAAGTCTCCATTGATATCCACCGTTGCCAGAACATCGACGTACTCGGTGGTCTCGTCCAACCGTGCCGCAAAGCTTGACAGGATGCCGTCATCCACGGCGCGGCCGACGATGGCGGGATTATTGGTCAGGCGATCGCCAGGAAGGCCGCTATCTTCGAGCAATGAGGCCGAAATCATCGGGACTTCGGTGTCGATCTCCACTCGCGTGAAGGTTTGCTCGAAACTAGCGGCGTTCCCCGCCGCATCTTCAGCCGTCGCGGTGAACACCGACTCTCCCAGTGGCAGAGCGATCGCCTCAAATGCAAACGTACCGGCCTCATCTGCTGGCGCGAACGTCCCTGCTTCTTCCAATTCCACCAGCGCGTCGCTGTCCGTCTGGCCGATAAAGGTGACTTCATCCGCTTCCGTCTGGCGATCGCCGACCGGCTCGGTATCGAAAGCTGGGTCAAAGTCGAACATCGGAATGGCAATGGTGGTGTCGAGGATGAAATCGAGTGAGAACGCGCTGGTATTACCGCTGGCATCGCGGGCGGACAGTTGGAGAGTGTAGGCTCCATCGACCAGCGTGCTGCCGAGGATCTCTGCTAACTGCTTGGGGGCAAAGGTAAAGCTGCCGTCTGCTTGCAAGCTATCGAGCACGTCAACCAGAGCGCCACTCCCGTTCAATTGCGCCGTAAATTCGGTTACCGCCACGTTATCGACGACCGTGCCATCCACAGATGCGTCGTTCGTGAGGCGATCGCTCTCACTCCGCCCCGTATCGTTGACGAGATTAGCCGAGATGACTGGAGCTTCGATATCGACAGCGGGAGGAAACGGAATGAAATGTTCTGGATTGGAGAGCAGCTCGGCAACCGTGACCCCCTCAACGCTGACGAACGGACGGAATCGATCCGGCCCCGCCGCACCATCTGCATCCACCGATACGACCGCGACCCCGCGAAACTCGCTGACGCTCAGATAGCCGTCGCCAAAAGGATCGACCCCCTCGTAGCTCACCTCCCGCAACAAATCTGTGAAGTCGAGCTGGTCGATATCGAGTTCGAAATCGGTGATGACATCGCCCCGGTCGTTCAAGCTGACAAACGTGAAGTGGTCTCGGCTCGCGCCGCCTGTCAGCGTGTCTCCACGCTGCAAGCCGAGAATGCGATCCGAATCGTCCGTACCGACGAGCGCGTCCCGCTGTTCCGAACCGACGATGTCGGTGAAGGTAGAGCTGTCGGCGATCGCTGCTACGCTGGTGGGCTCAGCCGCCACAATGTTCGAGA
Organism: Cyanobacteria bacterium J06639_1; assembly: GCA_039818705.1. Lineage (GTDB taxonomy): Bacteria > Cyanobacteriota > Cyanobacteriia > Thermostichales > PCC-7336 > JBCBTL01. Next base: position 1,854 of record JBCBTL010000069.1, on the reverse strand, counting down.
AAGTTGCTTCCGATTCAGGTGAAGCGAGAGCTGAGGGTGGAGTCTGATTCCTCAACGTCGCATTGAGGCCGGGAAATAAAGTGGGTAGCTCGAAGCCACTCTCGTTCAGACCTGACGCCTGAGCTATCCACGCACCGGAACTGTCCACGCCGACCATACCCTTTTCATCCTCGATGAAGCAGCTAGGGGATGCAGGTTGCTGACAACCCGCTCTTTTTCAGAAATCTAGAGGTAACCGAGCTGTAGTCGCCGTGTTACTGTTCGCGCGATCGCCGAAGCATTCTACTCGCCCCCAGCAGCAGAATGAGGCCGAGCGTTGAAGTGGGTTCGGGGATGACCTGAGGCGGGTTCCGCTGAACGAATCGGACATCGCCCGAGCCATCGTTGGCCTGACTGAAGGGATCGGTGTAGTCGAAAAATTGCGCGCCCAAGAAGGTTTCAAAGGTAAAGATGGGGTCGAGCGCAGACGCGCCAAAGGCAGCGTAGGACAGGCCGCTCAGACTGCCGTTTTCGAACTCGGCAAAGGCAAACGGGTCGTCAGCCTCGGTGTATTCGGTGTTGTCGAAGAGAAACGAAAAGCGGTCGAGTCCGATTTCTTCGAATGGAGCGCCAGAGACGGCTGCTTCCCGAACACTAACGACTCCCGTGAGTGTCTCCCCAAATAGCGAGCCGGACTGAATGTCAACGGCGATATTGAATGTGAGCTGAGCGGCTTCGACGGGGGCAATGCCGACAGTCTGACTCAAGCCTGCCAGGACTGCTGAGACTGCAATTCCTATCCCGATACGATTCATGATGTCTCACTCTCGCTCCGTAACATCTGGGAGGTATTCTCACGGTTGCAAAGACACACACAGCATCCACGATCCCCGCAAAACGCGATCGCGAATTTACATCAATTCACGTGACGGCAAGTTATTTTGCGAACCAGCAATAAAAATTACTTCACGCCCTGATTCGCGAGGGATATTGCAACTCTATACAGGCGCGAAAAACTCTCTCCGTCGCCTGGAATTCAGTCTGGACAGCACTCTTGGCTAGTGAGAATTGAACATGAGTGTACTCAACTCAAATATGCGTGTAAATACTAAAATAGATAGCTATTTAGTACGTTTACGTTCGTAGTTTTGCAAGTTGGATTATTTTGAGAAGTCGAATAGAAATGCAACAACTAAAACTTAACCCCTCATTAAACAGAAATCTCATTTTGGGGTAACCGGGGTCGAAGGGAGTGGCGACGATTGAGGAGGTCGTGCAGCTCGCGCATGAGGAGGCGATTCAGGAATGGGCGGAGGCGATCGCGCGGGTGTTGGAGCAGCACGAGGGTAGGGCGACGCTTCAGACGCTTATCGATGAGAGTGAGGTTGGGGAAGGGAGGCGATCGCTTGAGTGGGTTGAGGTGGTGCTTGGTAGTCTGCTTTCTCAGGAGCCGGGGTTTCGATTGCAAGGAGGGAAAGAGTTTTATGGGGAGAGCGATCGGGTTTGGGTTCAACATCAAATAAGTAATGATTTATATGTAGGAAATTAGAAATTAACGAGTAAGAAAAGTTGATAAAAATATCACGCTCAGTCTCTACACTCTTCTATTAATCAAGGATACAATTGGAGTACTCGATTAATCATCAGGATTATTTAAAAGGCTAACCGCCAGCTCCGGGGGTGGTCGTCCGGTTCTGGCGGTCTAGGAAACCAAGGAGGGAATGTGATGCCTAGTCACGTTTTCCAAGACCTCCTGACTCAGTTTGTAGCTGGTGTAGCCAGTAGCGTAGCTGCTTACTACGTTATTCATTGGCTCAGCCGCAGACTGAAGCAGTAAGGTAAGCGGGAGGTAGCAAGGTAGCTCTTGCTGCTTCC
>JBCBTL010000068.1:0-8558 GCA_039818705.1 Cyanobacteria bacterium J06639_1 | reverse complement strand
GGCCGCTTGAACGGTTGACTGACTTACGCCTAAATGTACTAGGGAACGTGTTGCGATTGTCTGGAGACTTGGACGAAGCGAAGCGAGTCTTAACGCTCAGCCTCGCCCTCGCGGAATCGGCTGCCAGTACAACCGATCGCAGTCGCATTCTCACCAGCCTCGGCAACGTCGAGCGCGCTAGCCGCAATCCCGAAGCCGCACGCGAGTACTATCAGCAGGCGATCGCGATCGCGCCAACCCCGAGCGTGCGTATCCAAGCTCAGCTCGATCGCCTCGACTTGGCGCTGACCGCTGCGACCGACCCCGATCTCGATACACTTTGGCGAGACATTCGCAGTCAGCTAGACGAACTCCCCCGCAGTCGCGCGGCTGCCGACGCTCGCATTCATTGGCTGAGTGCGATGACTCAACTGCGATCGGCAGGACGCGTCGATTTACCTTGGGCAGAGATGGCTGGTGTGGGTACCGAAGCCGTTGACATCGCCCGCGACCTCCGAGATCCCCGCACGGAATCCTATGCGCTGGGTACGCTCGGTACCTTGTACGAACGCGCGGGATACGAACGCGCAGGATACGAACGCACAGGGTACGAACGCACGGGGCAGCTCGACGACGCTCGCGCCCTCACCGAACGTGCCCTCCTGATGGCTCAGTCCATTTCCGCCACTGACATTGCCTACCAGTGGCAGTGGCAGCTCGGTCGCATTCTCAAAGCCCGCGATCGCTACGACGATGCCCTCGCCGCCTACTCCGTTGCCTACGACACCCTGCAATCGCTACGGCGCGACCTCGTGGCCGTCAACCCTGACGTGCAGTTCACCTTTCGCGATCGGGTCGAACCCGTCTATCGCGAATACGTCGATTTATTGTTGCAAGACCGCCCCGAAACTTCGCCGGGAGCGTCCGAATTTCAGCGCGCCCGCGAAGCGATCGAGGCATTGCAACTGGCCGAACTCGATAATTTTTTCCGATCGGCCTGTTTGGACGCGCAGGTCGTCGCGCTCGATACGGTCGATCGAGTCGGTACCGCCGTGCTCTATCCAATTATTTTGGGCGATCGGGTTGAAGTCATTCTCAGCTTGCCCGAAGAGCCGCTTCAACATTTTGTCACTCGCATTCCACAAGCAGAGGTAGACCGAACGCTGCTTCAACTGCGCCGCGAGCTGGCCAAACCCTACACGTCCCCCAGCGGCAAGCAACTCGGTCAGCAAGCTTATGACTGGCTGATTCGTCAGGCTCTCCCCGCCCTCGATCGCGCCAACATCGATACCCTGGCCTTCGTGCTCGACGGCACGCTACGAGACGTGCCCATGGCAGCGCTCCACGACGGCGATCGCTATCTGATCGAGCGGTTTGCCGTGGCGATCGCCCCCGGCTTGCAGCTCGTCGCACCGCGATCGCTGGCACCGCAGCAGTTACAGGCTCTCACCGCTGGCCTCACCCAATCGCGGCACGGCTTCAGCCCTCTGCGCTACGTCAGCAGCGAACTGGAGCGAATCGACTCAACTATTGCCAGCCGCACGCTACTGGACGAATCTTTTACCTCCGACACCCTCTCCGAACAAATCGCCGAGCTGCCTTACCCCATCATTCACCTCGCCACCCACGGCCAGTTCAGCTCCAATGCCGACGATACGTTCGTGCTGGCTTGGGATAAACCCATTCAGGTTGAAGACTTCGATACCCTGCTGCGCCGCCGCGATGCTCCTGATGCTGCCGTGGCCGAGGCGATCGAACTGCTCGTGTTGAGCGCTTGCGATACCGCTGCTGGAGACGATCGCGCAACCCTAGGCTTAGCCGGATTAGCCTTACGAGCCGGGGCGCGAAGTACGCTGGCTTCGCTGTGGGCTTTGGATGACGAATCGGGTGCGCAACTCATGGGTCAGTTCTACCGAGAACTCGCACAAAGCGGCACCTCCAAAGCAGAAGCTTTACGCAGAGCGCAACTCACCTTGCTGGCCGACCCCGACTATCGGCATCCCGCCCACTGGTCGCCCTTCATTCTGGTCGGGAACTGGCTCTAAGTTGGGAATTGGCTCTAAGTTGGGAGTTGGCTCTAAGTCGGGAACTGGCTCTAGGCTGGATGAACGGGGGTGCAGGAAGATTAGAGTGTTGGGGGCGAAACGCAGGACAGCAGTTGGAACGGCGGCTGACCTGTAGCAAATACTGCTTGTTTCCGAACCCAACCCGTGTAATCCTCACGCTTAGTAGCGATGAAGCTCTTCTACAAGTCTGTTATGCTAGCCCACTAAGTTCGTCTGCGCGGCCATGACCCGATCGCCCCAGCCCAGCTCGTCTCAAACAGCATCCGCGTCCAGCCGTGCGGAATGTTCGAACGGAGCGCGCGTGGATGCCCGCGCGATCGCCCGAGGGGTAGACCCTCGCGAGCTTTCCGCCCGAGAAGTTTCCGCCCGAGATATCGAAGCTTACGCCCTCGATCGCAGCCTACACGACTCGATGCGCCAGCTTGCCGACGAACAGGGTCGGGAGCGATATCGATTTCAAGAACTGCTCGGCTCGTTGGGATTTGCGCTGCGTGCCTTCGACAATCTCGATCGCGTTTTGGAACTCATTCCCCTAGTCGCCACGCGCCTCACAGATGCGGATGGCTCAGCTCTCATCCTGTTCGACACTGATGGAGCCGTGCGCGTGGGCAAAGTGTATTGTGCCGATGCGGCTGAGTGCGATCGCGTTCGCGCCGCACTAGAAGAGGCAACGCGATCGCTTGCCGCCACTGCTCCATTGCCCCATCCGGAGACGGGAGCCTCGCCGCGCCCCTCCACCTTGGCTGTTTCAAACTCAGCCGAGGCGCGCTCCGATATCCAACAGCTCGATACCCAACTGAGCCAGAACCTGGGAGTCGAGACGCAGCTTTTCAGCACGCCTGTGTTGATGCGCCAAGCCGAACGAGGGCGACTGTACGTGTTCAGTCGTCAGCGCGCGTATGCCTGGAATGACGGACATCAAAAAGCTCTGCGGCTCGTCGCCGATCATGCCGCAGTCGCGCTCGAACGTGCTGAGTTGAAATCCGAACTCGAACGGCGCGTCCGGCTCGCCAAAGAAGTCGAAATTGGGTCCGAAATTCAGTCGCGCTTGCAGCCCTCTCAATGCCCGCACATCCCCGGTACATCTCTTGCCGCGAGCAGTCGCAGCGCCAGTCAGGTGGGGGGCGATTACTACGATTTCATTGCCATCCCCGGCCAGTCGAGTCGTGTCGAGCATTCTGTGGGGAAAAGTCAATCAACGCCGGAGGGTGAATCGATTTCAGCGGGGGAAACAAGTCCGGAATGCGATCGCTGGGGCATCGCGATCGGCGACGTGATGGGCAAAGGCGTTCCCGCAGGACTGTTGATGATGGCCACGCGCGGCGCGTTGCGATCTGAAGTACTGAACGGACGCGACCCCGCCCAAATTTTGCGGCATCTCAACCGCGTCATGCTCAGCGACATGGAAAACTCCAGTCGCTTTGTTAGCCTGTTCTATTCCGATTACTGTCCGCAAACTCGCCAGCTTTGTTTCGGCAACGCCGCCCACAACCCTCCTCTTTGGTATTGCTCCCACACGGGGAAGGTCACGACTTTAGACACGCAGGGCATGTTAATTGGCTTGACAGCCGATAGCCAGTATGAAGCTAAGTGCGTGCGACTCGACCCTGGCGATCTGGTCGTTTACTACACTGACGGCATTACGGAAGCCACCAACGGAGAGGGCGATCGCTTCGAGGCAGAAGGACTCATTGCAGCCCTCGAACGTCTCGCCCCGCACTGTGCCGAAGCGCCCCAAATCCTGAACGAACTGTTTGCTAGCGTCAGTGCTTTCCAAGGGCGATCGGGTCATCTCCACCATCGCGACGACATGACGTTGGTCATCTTGAAGATTTTGCCGGAGTCGTAGTTCGCGCTCGCACAGATGGCAACACGCATCTGGGAGGACTGGCGATCGCGACGACACCTAAAGCCGGTCGGACGGGTACTATCAGAGGGTGAGCATCCAGACGGCGAGCATAGGGGCGGAGGACGACACCATGAACGCAGCATTCACGAGTTTAGGGGTGACGAGCGCGCTCGGCAGCTCTCCGGTGGCTGGCACCTACGACCCGTACGGCACGGTTGCCATTGCGAGTGTCGAGATGTCAGTTCAGCACGAGACCGTGCTGGTGGCTTCGCTGTTGCCTTCCCAGGCCGCGAGCATTCGAGGCGCGATCGCGACCCAACCCATTCTCGCGCAACAGTACGACCAAGATGTCATGGGTGACATCGCGAAGGGCTGGAACAACTTCGTCGAATCCGGTCAAGTTTGGGCGTGTTTGGTTGGAGCCATATTGGGGTACTTGCTGCGCAGCATTACCTCGTAAACTGGCTGGGACGACTCAATTTTTTTCTGCACGTCCCTCATGACCGCGTCTTCTCCTGTTTCTGGCTCGCAGCCTTGGAGCCAGCGTTTTGATGGCTCACTCCATCCCGTGATCGCCACGTTCAACGCCAGCATCGGCTTTGACATTCGCCTGCTCGAATTCGACTTAACCGGCTCGCAGGCTCACGCGCAGATGTTGGCTCACTGCGGCATTATCTCTAACGACGAAGCGGCAGCTCTGTACCAGGGACTCGACCAGATTCGGCAAGAGTATCGAGCCGGAAATTTTCAACCTGGAATCGAAACCGAGGACGTGCATTACGCAGTCGAACGTCGCCTCATCGAGTTGGTGGGAGAAACGGGGAAAAAATTGCACACGGCGCGATCGCGCAACGATCAGGTGGCGACCGACTTGAGACTGTACTTGCGCGATCGCCTCGACGCAATTCAGGTCGCAATTCACGCACTCCAAAGCGTGCTGCTCGATCTTGCCGAGCAGCACGTCGAAACCCTCATTCCGGGCTACACGCATTTGCAGCGGGCGCAGCCCGTGAGTTTGGCGCATCATTTGTTGGCCTACGTCGAGATGCTAGACCGCGATCGCGATCGCCTGACTGACCTACGCCGTCGCGCGAACGTTTGCCCTTTGGGGTCGGGGGCATTGGCAGGGACGACGTTGCCGATCGATCGCGCGTTTACCGCAAATCTATTGGGGTTTGAGGGGGTGAGCGCGAATAGTTTGGATGCGGTGAGCGATCGCGATTACGCGATCGAATTTCACGCGGCGGCTAGTATTGTGCTGATGCATTTAAGTCGTTTATCTGAAGAGATAATTGTTTGGGCTTCGCAGGAATTTCAGTTCGTCAAACTGACTGATGCCTGTGCCACTGGATCGAGTTTGATGCCTCAGAAAAAGAATCCTGACGTGCCGGAGTTAGTGCGCGGCAAAACGGGTCGAGTGTTCGGACATTTACAGGCACTCTTGGTAGTCATGAAAGGCTTGCCGCTGGCTTACAATAAGGATCTGCAGGAAGATAAAGAAGGATTATTCGATTCTGTCGATACCGTCCTAGTTTGTTTGGAAGCCATGACGATTTTGATGGCTCAAGGAATCGAATTCAATGGCGATCGCCTTGCGACAGCCGTGACTGAAGATTTTTCTAACGCAACGGATGTCGCCGATTATCTAGTTCGCAAGGACGTGCCGTTCCGCAGCGCTTATCAACTAGTCGGCCAGATTGTTAAAACCTGTCTATCAGAAGGGATCGTGCTCAAAGACCTGCCGCTGGAGCGCTGGCAAGCCTTTCATGCTGCGTTCGAGTCCGATATCTACGAGGCGATCGCCCCTGCCCGAGTTGTCTCCGCTCGGGTGAGTGAGGGCGGCACCGGATTCGCTGCGGTTCGCGAGGCGCTAGCTCGGGCGCAGGGGCGGCGCGATCGCGACTCTGAGTTGACTTGAATGCGGGTGCGATCTCAATCACTCGCTCGCCCCACGTAGTGCCGACAAACTCGATCGACTTATCATCTGACTCGTCCTACCTTTATCATGTCATCTCACTCGCCTCAGGAAGAAGAATTTACCAGCGCCATGCGCATCGTGGGCGGCATGAGTTGGGGCACGCTCCTGACTCTCGCGATCGGCTCGACCCTGATCGTGATTCCGCAGGTCGATCGCCAGTGGCTTTGGAGCATCCCTGTTATTTGGGTGGTGCTGTCGGGCTTGGGGATCGGGCTGCAATGGAACGTCGCGCGCGGTCACTGTCCGAAGTGCGGTTTTCAACTGTCGGTGCCCGCGACGGGTCGGCGCTGCCCTCAATGCAAAAGTTATTTACAGTCGGTCAATCGCAAAATCGCCCGCCTGTGAGCGAAGGCTGCCCGTTTTCGCCAGCCCGCTCTCTCGCCACCCATTCACCAAACAGGGGAGTCTTCCTAAAAAGCTGTTGATAAGCTGAGTGGGGAGAAATGGCTTTGAGGTGTCAGTATGGGCAGTCAGCGCGTGCGGCGATCGCTTGCAGTATTCACGTTGAGCAGTGCGCTAGGTCTCTCTGCCGTACCCACAACACCCCTCGCAGCCTCCGCCCAAACTTCGCTTGCCCCCGACGAAACCGTAGCTTGCGACCTGCTCGTGGCTGGGGGAGGGCTGGCAGGAGCCGCGGTCGCCTATGAGAGCCTGCAGGCCGGACGAACCGTATGCATCACCGACATTACCGACTGGATCGGCGGTCAGATTTCTTCACAAGGCGTGTCGGCGCTGGACGAAGCGAAAAAACAGCGATCGCTGCTCTACTACTCCCAGGGCTACAACGAACTGCGCCAGCGGATCGAGGACTATTACGGCCAGCTCAATCCGGGGGGCTGCTGGGTTAGCGTCTCCTGCTACATTCCCGACGATGCCCACAACATCCTGACGGCTCAGTTGCAAGATGCAGCCGAACGCGGGGACGGCGAGCTGAAATGGTTCCCCAACACGGTTATCAAAGAGCTGAACTACAGCAGTGACGGTCGCCAAATTACCGAAGCGATCGCTATCCAGCACGCCCCTGCTTTCGGAGCCGAGCCGCTTAATAGCGAACCGCTGTCCGCCATCATTGAAGATGCATACGATCCTGAAGATTCGGATCGCTTCGATAAAACCATCCTGTCCTTCGAGCCGAGTGGCGATCGCGACGGCCCCGCCGACTGGTACGTGGTCGAAGCCACCGAAACCGGAGAATTAATCGCGCTGGCCGACGTGCCGTACCGCCTCGGCATCGACCCGCGCTCGGCTCGCAATCCCTCGTCTCCTAGCGTGGAAGGCGATCCCTATTGCACCCAAGGGTTTACCTACACGTTTGCAATGGAGCGAACGGAAGGCGATCTCCCCCAGATCGAGCCTGACTTTTACGCTCGCTACGCCCCTTATTACAGCTACGAAAAACCGCGCGACGGCTTTGACGCGACCGATTACTTCGACTTCGTGTTTACCTATCGCCGCATTTGGAACCCCGAACCGCGTGCTACTGAAACCATTTTTGGAACGGCTCGTCCCGCTCCCGGCGATATTTCCATGCAGAACTGGACGTGGGGGAACGACTATCGTCCTGGCACGAAGCAAGATAATCTCATCTACACGCGCGAGCAGCTTCAGACGCGAGGCGAGTTGGAGTCGGGGGGCTGGATGGGCGGCCTACGCACGGAATCGTTGCAATTTGGCGAAGAGAACGCCCTCGGGTACTACTACTGGCTGGTGAAAGGCACCACCGATTCGCAGGTGGATGGCGACGTGAAAGCCCCATTTGCCAATCACGAATACCTGCAAGGGTTCGATACGCCGATGGGAACGGCGCACGGTCTCTCGAAATATCCTTACATCCGCGAAGGACGGCGCATCATCGGACGACCTAGCTACGCCTACGCGGACGGATTTTCGATCGCCGAAATCGATATTTCGCGCGCGGACTACACCGACGAGTTCTACCTCAACACCCTCGAACCCGACACCTATCGATCGCTCTGGCGCGCCCTGGCCGGAGTGAATGTCGCCGCCGCGATCGCCAACGATACTCCCCCCGAAGCGATCGCTCGCCGGACGCGATCGACCATTTATCCTGATGCAGTGGGGATCGCGCAGTACGCGATCGACTTTCATCCCTGTATGACGCTGCACCCTCCCGAAGCACCGGGCAATACCGAGCGCGAAGGCATCCGCCGCGCCCACGGTCAAGCCTATCCCGCCCAAATTCCGCTGCGCGCTACCATTCCGCAAAAGCTCGACAACCTGCTCGTTGCGGGCAAGAGCATTGCCACCAGCCACGTCGCGGCAGCGGCCTATCGCGTACATTCTTTTGAATGGTCGGTAGGAGCTGCAGTGGGAACGACTATCGACTTCGCGCTCGAAAAAGACGTACTGCCCTATGAACTAGTGGACGACTTGCCGCGTCGCGAACCCCTACTCCGGGAACTCCAAACGCGACTGACCGACAATGGCAATCCCACAGCGTTCCCGGAAACCACAATTTTCAACGAGGATTGGGAAGAGTGGAGAGTGTGGTAGACGTGACGATCGCAAATCGCCCCTCATCTCCAATCACGGGCGCGAGCTATAGCTGTTTGACGTAAACGCGATCGCACCGATTCGTTTCCGGAATGCCATCTTTCCCCGTCGGTCGAACGTAGCCATTGCGTTCGTACAGGCGGATAGCCTCTTGCAGTGCGGTGGCGGTTTC
>JBCBTL010000067.1:0-8574 GCA_039818705.1 Cyanobacteria bacterium J06639_1 | reverse complement strand
CTCTCACTTCTAGCGTCGCCCACTCTAATCTCTGCGCGATCGCCTCTTGCAGCAGTGCCTCCACCAACGCGCGACCGACCCCCTGACGGCGACAGTCGGGATGAACGGCGAGGGTGATGATATGAGCTTCTGCCCCCACAGCCCACAACCCGGCAAACCCGATCAGCTCGTCCGATACGCTGGGAATGCGCGCGCCTAGAAATACACTGCTGGGGCGATCGGGGTTGGCGCGATCGCGGGGCAGTCGTTGAAATTCGTCTTCAAACCCCTGACGCGACCAAAACTTGCCCAAACAAAGGCGATCGAGGTCGAGCAAGCGATCGATATCCGCAGCCGTTAGACGATGTAAGTGGTGGGTGGTGGCGGGCATGGGAGAGAGGAGTTGCAAACTCGGGCTATCGATTACGATACGGGATCTCAGCAAACGGCGATCGCCTCGATTCGAGAGTTTGCATCACTCCATATCGACCTTTGCTATTCCCAGTTGAGAGAGATTGTTGTGAATGACCTGACAATTTGAGAAGCAGAAGAAGTAAATGCATCTATTTCTATGAGTATTTTATGCTGGTGAGATCCTCAAATACCGACGGTCAAATCTATCTATCCCCCGACCTGTTTCAAAAAGGGATTCTCCCTGCGGTGGATGCAGGCAAATCCGTCTCGCGGGTAGGAGGCAAAACTCAACTTCCGGCCTATCGCGCTGTGGCGGGAACGTTGCGATTGACCTACTCGCAGTTTGAAGAATTAGAAGCGTTTTCGAGATTCAATACCCGACTCGACGACGCGACTCAACAGGCGATCGTGCGCGGTCAGCGAGTCCGCGAAGTGCTCAAACAATCTCAATACGCCCCCATTCCCGCCCCCGAACAAATCGCCGTATTGTTTGCTACCACCCAAGGCTGTTTCGATCGCGTTCCCCTCGCAGATATTCCCAGGGTTTGCCAAAGCGTCCGAGCGGCAACCGTGGAGCAATTGGGGGATTTGTGCGATCGCATTCTGGCGGGGAAAGAGCTGACGGCAAGCGATCGACAAGCCCTACTGGACGTAGCGCGTTCGGTGTTGGGGTGAAAAAGCGATCGCCTGGGCATGTTCCACAGACCGCATCCGCGCAAAACGATTGGAAAAGCCACTGTTCTCGATGTGAGAGTGCTGTTGACGGAAGCTGGACTGAACCCTGGAGATAACGATGACGACGGTTGAACATGCGGGTTACATCGCTGAGGTCGCGATTGACGAAGAATCGGGCTGGCTGCACGCCTCAACCCTGGGGATGCTAGATGTTGTCAATGCTGAGGCTGAGACGTTTTCCCAGTTGAAAGAAGAGTTTGCCATCTCCATCGAAGAGTACCTAGCTTTTTGCAAAGAGCTAGATAGGGAACCCGAAAAGCCTTACTCTGGCAAATTTCAATTACGCACCGACCCCACGCTTCACCGTCGTGCGGCGGCGCTAGCCAAGCAACAGGGCAAAAGCCTCAATACTTTCGTCAACGATGCCATCATCGATACGATCCGTAAGATTGCCCCTGAGACTGCAATTTGAAGCGGAACGGGTCATTCAGATCGATTGCGACCGATCGCGATCGCGCCGGACGCAACGTATGCCGGACGAGGACTTGTCTCAGAAACGCCTTCTGCTCGAACGGGAGGGGATAACGGCTGCGTAATATCGCGACCGACGAGCCGTTTGGAAAATCGAGCGATGCGGGCGTTCTCTCGAAAATGCGGCTCCGTGAGGCCGAAGACGTGCAAATCGACAAACTGCTTGGCATCGCGATCGTAAACGTGCTCTTGCATCACGCCTTCCGCAGCGAATCCCATCCTGGCCAGGATGGTTTGTGCGTAAATATTGTGACCGTAGGAGTAAGCATACAGACGGTGTAGGCCGTACTGGTTGAATGCCAAGTCTCCGAGCAATAACCCCATTTCCAGGCCGTAACTGAAGTGCCGATGAGCCTCTTCAAATAAGCCCACGAGCAGCTCCGCTCTGCCGTGAAATGAGGAGTAGTCGGTCAACACGCCCACTCCAATCGGGCCGTGACGGGCGTGGATGGCGAGCAACTCCAGATAACCACTTTTTTGAGGAGATACGGTCAGGCGATGGGCGAGGCGATCGCGCAACTGAGCTTCCGTATCAGCCCCGTCGTTGAGGCGAAACAAATGCATGAAATGAGGATTGTGATACATGCGCTCGAACAGTAGTGCCGCATCGATGGGAGCCGTGCGCCGGATCGAGAGCGATCGCCCGCGATGCAGTAGCGGGGGCAGAATCGTTTTAACCGTTTTGGAGTTTGAAGAGGCAGACATCTAACTCAAAGCAGCGAATACATCTGTTGAACACCACGATAGGATTCCTCCTACACGTAACCGGGATAGAACGTCGCGTAGTACCACCCGAACGTTTGCTGGAGAACGGCTTGGAAGCGATCGGGCACGGCATGACGTGCGGGCGGCTGAATGCGGGAGTGGGTGTTGTGGCGGTATTTGAAACGGTAGTAGCTATCGCTTTCGTGCGGTTTGACCGTCAGGCGATCGGGATCGAACGGTGCTTCGGGCAAGTCGAGCCAGCGATAGATGCCTTGCATGACGGCGAGGGGTTCGCTGATGAGATGCTCGAATACGACGTAATACAAATGTTGCTTTTGCAGGGTATCCGGCAAGTCCTGCATGCTTTCGATGGCATGAAGTGGACTGCCAACCACACCATCTTCAGCAAATAACTTCTTAGCGCGTTCGGCACGAGATAATCCCGCGAGGTGGTCGGGAAAGTCGAGCATCAAAGTTTTCTGGTGCTGAGCTTCAACGGAACCGTAAATTTGCCCCAATTCCCGCACGCATACCAACATGCGACAGTCGGGATCGATCGCGCGAGCCGTTTCGAGGTGATGCAGCCAGCCGCGATTTTTATCGATTACCCACGGCTTGTCGGTTTCAGCAAACCACCCATTCGTAAATCCGCGAAAGGCATTCGTCAAGCGCTGGTGAACGAGGTCGAAATCGGGATCGAGTTGCGCTAACAAAAAGTCACTTTCGCTGAGGTGACGGCGCAATCCCATTAGGGTCGGACACAGCGGCGAACTGTGCCCGGTACTGTAGATGTCGGGGTGATGCCCTAGAAGTTGACACAGTAGTGTCGAACCTGCGCGGGGTAATCCCGTCACGCAAATCATCCGTTTGTCGAGCTTCATACTCACAAAGACAAGTTCTCATCTAAACGCAAGCGATCGCGGGGACAGCTAGCCAGTCCCCTCTCCCTGCCTTCGCTTTAGTATGGACTGGGCAAGCCACTGCCTAAACCGTTCAAATAGGCTTCTAGTTCGGAATTTTGCGCGCCAATGACGGTCAGGGAATGGCCATCTTCATTGAAGGCCACCTGATAGGCTCCGAGGCTTTCTACAAACTGAACGGAGGCCACGCTGAGGTCAGTCGTGTTGATAATGACATCTTCACCCACGTCGAAATCCGTAATGGTATCCTCCATGAAATTCTCCGAGAGAACGAAGCGATCGCGGCCTGCACCTCCACTGAGGGTGTCATTTCCTGCTTGCCCATTCAAAATATCGTCTCCAGCTCCTCCCGCGATCGTCAGATCGTCGTGAATACCACCAATGAGAAGGTCGTTGCCAGCGAGGCCGCTCAACCGATTGCTACCCCCAACTCCTGAGATGTAATCGCCATCTTGAGTTCCTTCTAAAGTATCGTCACGGGAAATGAGGCCAAACAGTATGGACTCGAAATTGAGACCGTTGCGAAATGATTTGGTTGGACTTCCAAAGACAGCGTTCGTGTCGATCTCTTCGCCAAAATCTTGCTGCGTGATGTTACTCGCAGTAGAGGCAACATTATTTTCAAAGGTAGTATCTGTAGAGATTTGAATCTCAGGCAAAGCAGCCGCATCGGGCATGCCTTGCATATTTCCTTGAAGTTCTTGTGCCTTGTAGGCAGACTCAGTGATCCCAAAGATAGCGCCCCCTAACCCTGCAACTTCAGAAGCATCGGCGTATTCGCCTGCATAGTCATCAATAGCTTCGGATTCATCTCGACTGCGGAGAGCTGTATTCGACCGAAAAGTGCTGTTCTCAATCGTAAGAACTCCACTGCGCACAAATATGGCACCACCCATACCAGCACCAGCACTGTAGCCATAGCCATAGCCGTCACCTCCTCCAAAACCACCGAGCGCACCGTAGCTGTAGAAGTTGTAGTATCCGTTATACCCGGCACCTCCTCCGAAGCCACCGTTGCCTCCGAAGCCACCTCTTGCTTGGTTGTACCCGTACAGCTTCCCGGCGTATCCTCTGCCGAGCCCTCCATTACCGCCGCTGCCACCGCCACCGCCGAAACCGCCAGCCCCTCCGTCGCCACCTGTCCCCCCAGGACGCGGCCCGGTATCTTTGCTGCCCCTCACTTCCGAGCCGTCTCCTCCAGACCCTCCGTCGCCACCACCACTACCGAAGCCCCCCTCTCCTCCAATACCTCCGCGACCGCCACCATCTCTTTTGCCGCCGCCACCGCCGCTGCCGCCACTCCCGCCATTGCCACCAAAGTCGCCATTGCCGCCATTGCCGCCATTGCCACCCGCTCCTACTCCCCACTTCCCAACTTTAGTGTTGCCGTAGTCGTTGACAACGCTGTCTGTGCCGTCCTTGCCGCTACCATCACCACCACGGCCTCCATCACCGCCATTGCTGCCCAAATATCCATCACTGCCAGCAGTACCGTCCGCGCCACGTTTGCTTCCTGAAGGAGTGGCGTCTGCTCCATTTGTACCTGCTGATGCTCTCAGTCCGATACCGCCGCCAGTGCTGTAACCGTAGCCACCTCGACCGCCGATCGCGCGATTGTTCTCGAACGTGACAGTGTCGATGCTGACATCACCGTCGTAGACGAAGAGCGCGCCGCCCATGCCCGCGCCACCGCCGCTGCCGTCTTCGCCGCGAGCTAATCCATTAACCAAAGTTAAATTCTTCAGTTCGACCGTGCCGGACTTGACGAAAAACATCGAGTGTTCGTTTTGACCGTCGATCGCGTAGGCTCCGTCGTCGGCATCGCTGTCACCATCGCCATCGGTATCGCTGCCGATAGTGAGCTGCGCGTCCGTATCGATGAGGGGCAACACCCAGGTCAGATCTTCGGCTGAAGTCAGGGCGATGTCGTCTCGCAGCAAAATCGTGACATTTTCGCCAGCCCCGGCTTGGTTCGCTCTCACGATCGCCGCCTCCAGCTCCGCATCCGTCCGAACGGCGATCGTCTCTCTTTCGGAACCTCCATCTACAGCAGCTATCGGGGCAATCGGTACGTCCTTCGCCTCAGAGGTCGATGACTCCGATCGCGCTGCAAAGGCGAGCGTTGCGATCGGGCTGCCAAATGGACTGGAGATCGAACCACTAGAGCGAGCCGGAGTGCTATCTGTCGTCTCGACAGTGAGCGGAGCCTGCGCCTCGAATAGCGAACTGCGATCGCGTTCGCCAGAGGTTGAGATCGCAGATTTGCGCTCAATCGCAGGAGGCCAGGGATCGAACGCGATCGCACCTTCCAAGTCGGCGTCGGACGCGATCGCGAACCCGAGCGATGACTCCAGATTGAAATGGGGAGTGTTAAAGCGAGCGGCTCGTCCTCGTTCGTGCGATCGTTCGGGAGAAACCAGCCGACTTTGAGAAGACATATTGCACCTCAATTATTTCGATAGTGAGCCTGATTGAGACTCATAATTCCAATGGATTAAGTAGAACTAAGTCAGCAAATACATGCTGTTGTTCGCCTAATTACATTGTAAAAGACCTGTATTTCACTTATCTAATGAGTGATATATTTGTTCAAATAATCTTGTTGCACATGCACGCGCATAAAATGAGTGTGAAGCCCGCATGAAAATCGTTTATTGAGTAAAATAGAAAACCCAAAAATAAAGGCACACGGAGTTTCGTTTGTAGGTCGAGGTGGTTGCATGAATTCCCCTGAAGCACTCCGCCGCAAGATCGATAGCGCTCGCGATTTGCAGTCGGTGGTCAAAACTATGAAGGCACTAGCGGCGGCGAGTATTCGGCAGTACGAACTCTCGGTGGCTTCGCTGGCTCGGTACGATCGCACGCTCACTCTCGCTTTGCAAGCAGTGCTTCAGCGATCGCCTCCAGACTGGTCGCAGTTCGTCGTCCCTGCCGTACGGCGGACGGGATGGGTGGTGCTCGGTTCCGATCGCGGCATGTGCGGGCAGTTCAACGAGCGCATCGGTCAGTTTGCCGTGGAACGGCTCGAAGCCGACGGGATTTCTGCCGATCGCGTATTGATTGCGTGCGTGGGCGATCGCGCTGGAGCTACTCTCGAACGCGCTGGATGGTCGGTTGCGTCTCGTCTGGTCGTTCCCAGTTCCATTGCCGGGGTCGTACCCGTCGTGCAGGCGATCGTCTTGACGCTAGAGGAGTGGCGCACGTCGCATCAGGTCGATCGCATTTCAGTCGTCCACGCTCGTCCTCTGGGTAGCTCCACCTATCAGCCGACGTGCCAGCAACTGTTTCCTTTGGATGTCGATCACCTGAAAGCTTTACGCGCTACACCGTGGCCGGGGCGGAGTTTGCCGACCTATGCTTCTGAGGGCGATCGCCTGTTATCGGCTCTCATTCGTCAGGTCTTTTTCGTCTCGCTCTACCGGGCGTGCGCGGAGTCTCTTGCCAGCGAGAATGCCAGCCGCCTGATGTCGATGCAAGTGGCAGAAAAGAATGTGGCCGAACGGCTCGCTCAGTACGAATTCGAGTTTCAGCAACAGCGACAAACCAGCATCACGTCCGAGCTGTTGGATATTGTGGCTGGATTTGAAGCCCTAACTCAGGCTTGATGCCTCACGGCTTCTTCAAGCTGACACCCTACAGTGAGAGTCGACACTTTCAGAGCGAATGTCTGAGGAGCGTCCTCATGAGAGCGATGGTGTTATCTCAACTCGGTACGGTCGAGCCCGGAGCGACGCCTCTGAAGTTAGTCGAGCTTCCCGACCCCTTACCCAAGACGGACGAGCTTTGCGTTCGAGTGCGAGCCTGCAGGGTTTGTTACAGATTTTCAGGCTATAGCCTTACATCGATCTTGCTGTAATAACCCTTAGCTTCATTAGAATCTAGCGTTTCTGGATGCCAAGCACATTCTTCCTCTTGGACTGACCTCGTCAACATTCTGGCTACTATGTAAGCGTCTCCAGCGGTTGAAGATTGCCAAAAGGAAACCTCTTGGTTCCCCAGTTTTCTTAAGAAAATCAAGTGTGCTATGTCAAAGAAGCATTTTGCCCAAAATTTACGCTCTTCAATGTTAGGGAATTCGGATTCAATATGAATGTCGTAGCCATTCCAAAACTCTCTATCTATTTTAATCCTCAGATTTTCAACAAACTGACGTTCTTGATGACTTTCAGATCTATTGCTTCCTACCTCTATGGCAAATTGCAATAAGGTATCGAAGCGTTTATTTGAAACGCTGACGAACTGTTCGCGGTAGCAAAAGAGACTTCCCATAACTCCCTAACTATTCGCTTGTGTGCCTAATGCTAGCGATCGCCGGGTGGCAACAGGTGACCAACCACTTGAAAAAGACTTGAATTCTCCGCTCCGGTGCATCGCGATGTTGTCCAGTAAGTTAGGGGCAAAACTGTAACAGACGTGCCGAGCCATTGAAGTGCCTAAAACGTGTCCAATGCGAATAACCAATCGTCAGTTTCTATGTTTGCGAAAGATTTCAGAGCCTCAATATCTACGCCGTATTCTGACAGCACATCCGAATTGTTGTGTAGCCATGTAATCGTCGATTCCGAGAATTGCACGATGGCTAACCCACGTCCCTCATCGTAAGCGATGGGCGACCCCACGATCCAGTCCACGTACTCGTCCGTAAGCTCAGTGAGAGTCAAGGTGTTGACGTAACCAAGATCGCAATGAGGAAAGTCGACGATGTTTTCAAGGTCGTCGATGATGGGTTGAATCGTCTCGGTATTCCGGGCACGAAATAGGTACACAACTAGGCTCCGTTGTAGCAACTTCAAGGCTTTATCTGCTGGATAACAACCAAGTTAACTCGCCGGGCGCTTTGCAAGCGGTCGGGTTGAGCGCTTTGTTAGGGAGGGGTTCTCGATGGTTCCCAGTTGTCTGGAGGCCTTTCTTCGAATTGTGGGAGATCGTCACTTATGTCATACCACTGAGCCTTGGAACCTACGAAGATATGTGACTCGGGCTTTATACCTGGATCTCCTTCAACCGTACCGAGCGTTACCGTGGCGATTTTACCTTTGTCGGTTCCTGCTAGTGTCGAGCCACACTCACTACAAAAGCACCATCCGCCACCTGATAACGTTTCGTATACTTTTACAAGGTCTTCCCCTGAAATCCATCTGAAATCGCCTGAATTAAATTCCGCATAAGTAGAAAATGCTGCACCATGCTGACGTCTACACATAGAACAATGGCAGTGGTCTGCATTAAAGAGTCGCCCAGTGACTTCGTAACGAACCTTGCCGCATAAACATCCACCTTTAATTGCCATCTCGGCTTCTCCTCGGCCATACTTCAGGAGCCAAAAACGGTTTGTAGTCTGCGATTCTTG
>JBCBTL010000066.1:0-8594 GCA_039818705.1 Cyanobacteria bacterium J06639_1 | reverse complement strand
TGCACCGGCGGGCCTTTGACTTCTTCCACGCGATCGCTTTGCTGTGCTGGCAATCCGTCAATGCGAACGGCCAAGCGGCGCGGCGTGCCGAAGACTTTCACCGATTCAGGAGACAGTTCCAGTTCGGCCAAGCTTGCCGGGATGTCGGTCTGCCACTGGGCGATCGCGCTTCGGACAAAACTGGCGGGAAGTTCTTCTGTTCCGACTTCCAACAGGAAGGAGACCATACGGGTTCGCTCGCGGCAGGACTTGAAGAGATTTGAGACGTGCGTCCCAATCGGAGATACAGAGTATTAGTCTAAGACCTATCCCGATGGTCTGACGGGATAAATTTCGCCAGTCAGATCTGGGTCGGTACGACAGCAAGTGGTAGAGGTGAACCGTGCAAATCGCGATCGTGGGTTCCGGCGGACGAGAACATGCTTTGGCCTGGAAACTGGCTCAATCCGAGCGGGTCTCTCGCATCTTTTGCGCCCCTGGCAACCCCGGCATCGCCTCTGAACCGAAATGCCATCTCGTCCCACTATCCGTCACGGACTACGAAGGCTTGGCGCGCTTCGCCATCACTCAGAATATTGGCCTCACTGTCGTCGGCCCCGAAGTCCCGTTGGTGGGAGGGATTGCCGATCGCTTTCAAGAGGCTGGTCTGAAAGTCTTTGGCCCCACTGCTGAAGCCGCCCAGATCGAAGGCAGCAAAGCCTGGGCGAAGCAGCTCATGGCGGAAGCGGGCGTGCCCACGGCGAAAGCAGAAGTCTTCGAGTCAAAAGAAGCGGCGATCGCCAATCTCCAAACCCGCAACATCCCCATCGTGGTCAAAGTGGATGGACTGGCCGCAGGCAAAGGCGTGACCGTGGCGCGCTCGCGCGATGAGGCAGAAGAGGCGATCGAAAAACTCTTCTCCGGCAGCGACCCAGAAACCGTCGTGATCGAGGATTTTTTAGAAGGTCAAGAAGCCTCAGTGTTGGCTTTTACAGACGGAAAAACCGTCGTTCCCATGCTTCCCGCCCAAGACCACAAACCCATCGGCGAGGGCGACACGGGCGCGAACACGGGTGGCATGGGAGCCTACGCCCCCGCCCCCGTTGCCACAGACGAAGTGATGAACAAGATTCAATCTCGTGTACTCGACCCCACGCTGGCAGCGCTACAAAAGCGAGGCATTACCTACCGAGGCGTTCTCTACGCGGGCTTAATGATTTCCCCCTCGGGCGATCCGAGCGTGGTGGAATTTAACTGTCGCTTCGGCGATCCTGAAACCCAAGCCGTACTCCCATTGCTGGAGAGCGATTTGCTAGAGGTGATGCTGGCTTGTACGGACGGACGGCTAGCTGAGATCGAATTGAAATGGCGATCGGACTTCGCCGCGTGCGTCGCGATGGTCTCCGGCGGCTACCCCGGCAGCTACGATCGCGGCAAAATCATTCGCGGCCTCGGAGCCGCCACAGGAGCATTGGTGTTTCATGCCGGAACTACCAACCAAAGCGACTCGACAGGCAAAACCCGACTGGTCACGGACGGCGGACGGGTTCTCGGAGTCACCGGACGCGGCTCTTCCCTACAAATGGCACTCGATCGCGCCTACGGATCCGTCGAGCAAATCCACTTCGACGGCGCGTACTACCGCAAAGACATCGGGTTTCGAGCAAAGTAGGCTTCACACTGCCATATAGTTACAACAGACGCATTGACATAGTGAGACTGTCGAGAATTGTGAGGTATTCGACCCAAAAAGCTGCAGTCGAAGACCTAATTGTGACTCACAGCTTCAACGAAGATTGCCTGGAAAGAGGTCAAGCTCCACATGTGCCAGGCTGACACACCATTTCAGGCGGAGGTATTGCTTTCTGTTCAGAGAGCTTTACTTGCTGAAATTACGCCTGGGATGCGCGCGATATCCGTCTCCTGGAGTACAGAAGCTATCCTCATTCGCGTGTTTCACGAAGGACAGTGGTCGGAGGAACTTGAAGACGACTTTGATGCATGTGTTGTTATTCAAGTGGTCGCGGATTTTCCAATTCCAGCCGAAGGTGGCCCAACCATCGAGTACAAACTAATCAGACTTGATAGTGGCGCTCACCTGCCGAGTTTGGGCGAACGCGAAGCATACGTATATGCGAGAAACAATCATCAGTGGTTCCGTGATCGGAACGAAAACAGCTTCTGAATTCGGTTTGCCTCTATTGCGGGCAAAAGATGCTGCAGGGATTGCTAATATGTCAATATGAAGAAAAGTGAATGATTTGCGGTCTCTTTTTCATGCATTCATCCCAAGCGACGATCCCTGACATCGTGATTTACGACGGCGACTGCAACCTCTGCACGACATTGGTGCAAGCCCTCGAACGCTTGGACAGCGGTCGCACGTTCCGCTACATCCCCATGCAGGACGGGCAAACGCTCCAGCAATGGCAAGTCACTCCAGAGAATTGCGAGCTGGGCATGATCCTAATTGATGGAGCCGAACCCCACCGTCGTTGGCAAGGAAGTGACGCTGCCGAAGAAATCGGACGGCGGTTTCCGGCTGGTGCGGCGGCTGTCGCGGCATACCGAGGGATTCCAGGTGCGAAGTGGTTAGGCGATCGCTTCTACGAGCAAATCCGCGACAATCGCTATGCCTGGTTCGGTCGTCGCGACACCACTTATCATTCGTCTCATCCCGCCTGCGAAACGGGTTCCTGCAAAACCCCAGGCTGAGCCTCAGCGGAACATGCTGCTGACGGAGTTGTCTTCGTGAATTCGCCAGATCGCCTCGCCGAGGACGTTGGCGATCGATAAAATCTTGAGCTGCGGAAAATGAGCTTCTGGAGGAATGGGGATCGTGTTGGTGACGATGACTTCTTCAAAAATGCCGCTCGACAGCCGCTCGATCGCCCGTGCCGAAAAGACAGGGTGAGTAGCGCAAGCATAGACCGCCTCAGCGCCCTCCTTCCGAAGCAGCTTCGCCCCCTCCGAGATCGTCCCCGCCGTGTCGATCATGTCGTCTACGACCAATGCCGTCCGTCCCCGAACGTCACCGATGACATTCAAAACTTCCACGTCGTTATGAGCTTGACGGCGTTTGTCGATAATCGCCAGCGGTGCATCCAGTTTCTTCGCGTAGGCTCGCGCCCTAGCGACACCGCCTACATCTGGCGACACGACGACGATATTGTCTAGATTGCGATCGCGAATGTACTGAAAAATGGCGGGTGCGCCGTAAACGTGATCGAGAGGAATGTCGAAATAGCCTTGAATCTGCGCCGAGTGTAAGTCCATTGCCAACACGCGATCGGCCCCACCATGGGTGATCATGTTTGCTACGAGCTTGGCCGTAATCGACTCGCGCCCTGCGGTTTTGCGATCGGCTCGCGCGTAACCGTAGTAGGGCAACACCGCTGTAATTTGCCGCGCCGAAGCTCTCCGGCACGCATCCACCATCACCAGCAATTCCATCAGGTGATCGTTAACGGGTCGGCAAGTAGGCTGAACGATGTAAACGTCCGCCCCGCGAATGGATTCTTGAATTTGAACGTAAAGTTCGCCGTCCGCGAAACGCTTTTGCACTAATGGCCCCAAATCCATGCCTAAATAGCGGGCAATTTCAGTGGCAAGGGCGACGTTCGCGGTACCTGAGAATATTTTGAGTCGGCTGTGGTCTGCAACGGAAAGAGGCGAGGATCGCAGGGGCAACGGCGCTGTCCGAAGCACGGGCACAGTCTCAAATTCGACATCGAGATCGTAGCACTCTAACTCCGCGCTGCCATCCGTCTTCCAACGAATTTTTAGAGGCTCATCATTCTGCACTATGATTTCGCATCAGACAAGATCGCCTCTGCGATCGCTGCCTCCACTTATGCAGAAACCGGATTGGACTGGCGATCGCGATATTTCACTAAACTGTAATCCAGCACCCGCTCCACGAGCGTGCTGAACTTCCATCCCAGCGCCGCCGCCGCATCGGGACTCAGCGAAGTGGGAGTCATCCCCGGTAGCGTATTGGCCTCTAGCACCCAAGGCGTGCCAGCTTCATCGATACGAATATCCACTCGCGCTAGCCCGTCACAGTGCAACGCATCGTAGGCACGCTTGGCGATCTCCTCAGCGTTTGCCAGCACGTCTTTATTGACATTAGGCGGAATCGCGTGGCGCGATCCCCCCGGTGCATACTTCGATTCGTAGTCGTAGAAATCGCTCGATAACGGCACGATTTCAATCGAAGGCATCACCAGATCCCCGAGAATCGTGCAGGTGATCTCGACACCGGGGATGAATTTTTCGATGAAGGCGCGATCGCCGAACTGCCGCGTTTCAGCCAGCGCTTTGTCATACTCAGCTTGCGTGCGAGCGATCGCGATCCCAACGGTCGATCCCGTAGCCGGGGGTTTGATGATGACGGGTGCGCCAAGCTGTGCGGTGCAAGCGTCCCACGTCGGAGGTTCGGTGGTGGAGGCGATCGCGATCCACTCCGGTGTGGGAATTCCCTCTGCCGCAAAGATTTGCTTCGCAACCCACTTATCCATCGCTAGCGCGCTCGCCAGCACTCCAGAGCCCTGATACGGCAATCCCAGCCAGTCCAACATGCTCTGTACAGTGCCATCTTCGCCGCCCGCCCCGTGCAGTGCGTTCCACACGAAATCGCACCCCTGCCGGGCTTGCTCCCAAAGCTGGTGCGGCAGGTCGAAGTCAGGATCGATTTCAACAACTTCGTGCCCCAGGTCGCGCAAGGCCACTCGAACCGCTTTCCCCGTCACCAGCGATACCTCTCGCTCGGGGGATAGACCGCCTGCCAACACCACAATTCTCATCGCCGCACCTCATAAGCTCGCCACTCGCCAAAACTGCGCGGAAATGAAGTCTCATCTCGAAATCGCAATTTTTTGAATAGTAGCGAAAAGTATCGTCGAGAACCACCCGCATGCATCGCGCACGAAAAAGCCCCCGACGGGCGGGGGCTTCAAGCTTTGAAGAAAACCTAGCGCTTAGCGCAGTTCCTTCATCCGCAGTGCGGGTTCAGTTTCGCGCTCGATACCTTTCTCGAAACCAGCCACAGCAGCGCGGGCGCGTCCCGCATGCCACAAGTGACCGATGAAGAAGAAGAAACCGAGGATGAAGTTGTGAGCTGCCAACCAGCTACGGGGGCTGACGAAGTTCACCGTATTGATCTCGGTGGTGACACCACCCACAGAGTTGATCGAACCGATCGCGGGGTGAGTCATGTACTCAGCCGCACGACGTGCTTGCCAAGGCTGAATGTCGTTTTGAATCTTTTCAACATCCAGACCGTTAGGACCGCGCAGCGGCTCCAACCAAGGAGCTTGCACGTCCCAGAAGCGCATGGTCTCACCACCGAAGATGACCTCACCGGTCGGAGAGCGCATCAGGTACTTACCCAGACCCGTGGGGCCTTGGGCTTGACCGATGTTCGCACCCAAACGCAAGTCACGCACGACAAAGGTGAAGGCTTGAGCCTGAGAAGCCTCGGGCTCAGTCGGGCCGTAGAACTCACTGGGGTAAGCAGTGTTGTTAAACCAGCCGAAGCAAACGGAGATGAAGCTCATCAAAGACACAGCAGCCAAGCTGTAGGAGAGGTAAGCCTCACCCGACCAGATCAGCGCGCGACGAGCCCAGCCGAATGGCTTGGTCAAGATGTGCCAGACGCCACCTGCAATGCAGATGAAACCAATCCAGATGTGACCGCCGACGATATCTTCGAGGTTGTTGACGCTGCAAATCCAGCCTTCGCCGCCGAAGGGCGACTTGACCAAATAGCCGAAGATAACGCGAGGGTCGAGGGTGGGGTTGGTCACGACGCGCACGTCACCACCGCCAGCAGCCCAAGTGTCGTACAGACCGCCAAATGCCATCGCTTTAGCCACGAGCAGGAATGCACCCAGACCCAAGAGGATCAGGTGGATGCCGATGATCGTGGTCATCTTGTTTTTGTCCTTCCAGTCGTAACCGAAGAACGGAGAGTATTGCTCCAGCGTCTCGGGGCCGCGCACGGCGTGGTAGATGCCACCCAAGCCCAAAACTGCAGAAGAAATCAAGTGCAGAACGCCGACCACGAAATAAGGGTAGGTGTTGATGACATCACCACCAGGGCCGACACCCCAACCTAGCGCTGCCAGGTGAGGGATGAGGATGAAGCCTTGTTCGTAAAGCGGCTTATCGGGGACGAAGTGAGCCACCTCAAATAAGGTCATGGCTCCAGTCCAGAAGACAATCAGTCCGGCATGAGCGACGTGAGCGCCAAGCAAACGGCCCGACAGGTTGATCAAGCGAGCGTTGCCCGACCACCAGGCGAAACCGCCTTGCGTGCGATCGCCCATAGCGGCTGAGTTAAAGGTCGTTGTCGTCACAGGAGACGGCCTCCTCAGGTCGCGAAGGGAAACAAAGTAAAAAAGAAAAAATCTGCAAGTCGGAGAGCGAAGTAGCCGACCCGACGAGCCAGCTACTCCAACATAAGACTATTTACAGAGCGTTACCGCGAGGGAGAACTTCCTCGGGGAACTCGAAGTTGCGGTGGGGCTGGTCTTGAGGTGCCATCCACGCACGAATACCTTCGTTCAACAGAATGTTCTTCGTGTAGAACGTCTCGAACTCAGGGTCCTCTGCCGCACGAATCTCCTGACTGACAAAGTCATACGCACGCAGGTTCAAGCCCACGCCCACGATGCCAATCGACGCCATCCACAAGCCCATCACAGGCACGAACAGCATGAAGAAGTGCAACCAACGCTTGTTGGAGAACGCAATCCCGAAAATCTGAGACCAGAACCGGTTTGCCGTCACCATCGAATACGTCTCTTCAGCCTGAGTCGGCTCGAACGCTTGGAAGGTGTTCGCACCCTCTTGGTCTTCGTAGAGGGTGTTCTCCACCGTTGCACCGTGAATCGCACACAGCAGCGCACCACCCAGAACGCCTGCAACACCCATCATGTGGAAGGGGTTGAGCGTCCAGTTGTGGAAGCCTTGGAAGAACAGCAAGAAGCGGAAAATACCCGCCACGCCGAAGCTAGGCCCGAAGAACCAGCTCGACTGACCCAAGGGGTAGAGCAAGAACACCGACACGAACACGGCGATGGGAGCCGAGAAAGCGATCGCGTTGTAAGGACGGATGCCCACCAGGCGAGCCACCTCGAACTGACGCAGCATGAAGCCGATCAGACCGAACGCGCCGTGGAGAGCGACGAAAGACCACAAGCCGCCGATTTGACACCAGCGAGCGAAGTTGCCTTGCGCCTCAGGGCCCCAGAGGAGCAGCAGGGAGTGACCCATGCTGTCAGCGGGGGAAGAGACAGCCGCAGTCAAGAAGTTAGCGCCTTCGAGGTAAGAGCTAGCCAGACCGTGGGTGTACCAGGAAGTGACAAAGGTGGTGCCGGTGAGCCAGCCGCCGAGCGCCATGAAAGCGCAGGGGAACAGGAGCAGGCCGGACCAGCCGACGAAAACGAAGCGGTCGCGCTTGAGCCAGTCATCCATCACGTCAAAAAAGCCGCGTTGAACCTGGCTCCGACCCATTGCGATGGTCATGAGGTTATCCTCTCCAATCGATGCAGGGGGGTAAAAGAGCTTTGTAACGTATCATCTACAAATAACCAGAATCTTACGAAATATCAAGAGCCACGACGATCCCCGCAGTTGCCTCTCAGTTAGGCGCTGAGTACAGTTACCTATGAACCGTGCGCAATTCACACAGGATGTCGCGCGAGTTCGGGATCGCCGACGGTCTGCTCGTATTGTTTCACGCAGCCTTGGCAAATTAGCGTTGGTTGAAGTTCTGTAACGGTTGTTGCGATCGCTTTTCGACGGCGGGGGAGTCGAGATGTCTTACCAAACTGACGAGCCGACTCCTGAAGTCATTGATGAGGAACAGGCGGATGATTCACCTCGGTTCGTCAAACTCGTTTTAGCGATGTTGGCGATCGCTGGCCTCATCCTGCCGGGTTTTCAAAAACTATATATGCGTCAGCGCATTTGGTTTGGCATTTACTTTTGCCTTGGTTTGCTCTGGTTTTCGCCGATTGTATGGCTGAAACTGCTCAGTTGCGTGCCGAGGCTGTTGAGTTTGGCTGAGGGACTGTGGGTGTGGTCGCTCGATAACGGCGACTTTGAAACACGATTCAATACCGAGCAAGCCCGTTTGTCCTGGAAAAGCTCGACTCACAATCAGGTTGGAGAAGACGACAACGATCGCGAAGAACTCCCCGACGAACCTTATTAACTTTCAAATCCCAGAATTCGGCGATCGCCTGAGCTAGCTTAAAGTTTCTGCCGTGAATGGAGTTGACGGACGTGCGTTCGAGTCACAAAGTCTTGTTAAAAAGTTTTTCGGCGGTAGCGATGAGCGTGGCGATCGCGTTTGCAGCATGGCCGTTAGTTCATTTACCCATACAGGCTCAGGTCAATCGCATTCAGCAAGCCACAGATTTCATCTACAGCGAATTACCCAACTTTCCTAAGGAAAATGACTACGTGTCGGGTGATGGTGCGGAGCCTGGGAATACCTTGATTCGCCGTCTGTTGGCCTATCACATTTACGTGCAGGGGCGACCGACTCAAAGTCGGACAGATTGGAAATTAACCCTTGCAGACTATCTCAACCTGAACGAACCGAT
>JBCBTL010000065.1:0-8597 GCA_039818705.1 Cyanobacteria bacterium J06639_1 | reverse complement strand
ATGATCGATCGCTCCTCGTCGCCCCCCTGATAGTTCTTGGCAAATTCTTCGGCGCTGGAGAAGGCCACCTGATTGATGTACTTTTTCACTTCATCGACGGTCATGCCGATGCCGTTGTCGATCACTTTGAGCGTGCGCGCCTCTTTGTCCAGCGCGATTTCGATTTTGGGATCGGGCAGCGAGCCTTTGAACTCGTCGGTGTAGCTGACCATCTTCAGCTTGCTGATGGCATCCACTGCGTTTGACACCAGCTCTCGCAGAAATATCTCCCGATCGGAATACAGCGATCGCTTAATGATCGGAAAGATATTTTCAGTGTGAATGCTGATATTACCTTTCTCTTGCATCGCTAGCGAACTCCTATGCTTCGGTTGAACGGGGTGAACTGAGACCTGTGGGTCTGAGATTGAATCTGAGGTAACTCATCTGGAGCGTGAGACTCCGATTGGCACTCTAGCAAGAGGAGCGCGACTTCGGCACGCTCCTCGGAAAAGTCATTGACGATCGAGTGCAGGATTGATGTCGGTCGCTCTCTGTGCTGACGTTCTGTATCGATTTTTGAAGCTGGACGGTCATCCCCTCCTCCGCTAGAGGCGGCCGGTCAGCTTTCGCGATCGTGGACTAGGTTATGCTGGAAATAGCAGAACCCTCCAGGACAATTTTGCTCGTGATAGCCATCCCGTACAAGACTACGCGCCGCACCTGGAACACTATCAGTTTTGTCTCTACTCTCTACGTTCGTCCCGTCCTCGATTTGCTCGTTGCGGAAGTTCCGCACAAATGGCAGGCCGAGGTGCGTTTGGGGCTGCAAGAGGCACTGATCAACGCGGTCAAGCACGGCAATCTCCTCGATCCTAGCAAGCGCGTCTCGGTGAAATTTGCCTGTCACGACCCCCTCTATCAGTGGATCGTCGAAGACGAAGGCAATGGGTTTCAGCGCTCTGACTGCTTCCATACCGATGCTGTCAACTTTGAAGAAGGTGACGTGTGCGGACGCGGCGTGTTCATCTTGCATCACGTGTTCGATCGCATCGAATGGAACTCAAAGGGCGATCGCATTACCCTCTGCAAAACCATCCACGCCCACACCCGCCAGCCCGCGATTCGGTAGTTAGCCAGCAATAGTCGCTCAACGCTGATACCGAAATCACATGTCTACTATCGAAGTTCTCGCTTGGCCTGAGTCGGTGCGGCGGCGTCCCGAACAATACATCGGATCTCTCGACGAGTCTGCTGCGTGTAATTGCTTCATCATGGAGGCACTGTGTGACAGTTTCGATAACATCGTGTCCGGCACCTGCACCAAAGTTGATATCACAATTTCGCACGATCGCGTCACGGTCGCTAACAACGGGTCGGGCGTGTCAATGACCCCAGACAATAACGGCACGCCTCTCGCAGAAAAATTGATGACTGCGTTGTTTGCCTGTCGGCACGCAAAAGTTAACGAAACCATCGGCAATGACGTTTGTCGCAATGGTATCGCCGTCATCAACGCGCTCTCGTCGCAATGTACGGTTGACAACAAGATTTACGGACGACACTGGCAACAGCACTTCACGCGAGGCGTGCCTGATTCCCCGTTCGCCGATCTCGGAGCAACGTCCGAGTCAGGGTTCACCATCCAATTCACGCCGGATGTCGAATTTATCCCAACACCGTCCTACGACATTTCGGCGTTCTGCAATTGGCTGACTACCCTGCAATTCACCAGTGGCGTAGCTGTCCTCACCATCCACGACGAGCAATCAGATCGGATAACGGTCAGCCAACTGCGAAATGGTTCCTTCGTATTTCCCAACATTAACCAACCCAACCTGTAGGTGACTTCGAGGGCAAGACAGACTTCGCTACCATAATGAAACTTGTCCCTATTGAGGCGGAATCGTGGCAGTTCGAGAGCGATCGCAACACGTCAAACCCGACTGGTTGCGGGTAAAAGCCCCGCAGTGGGAGCGCGTTGGTGCGGTCAAGTCCATTCTGCAAGACCTGCACCTCAATACGGTCTGCGAAGAAGCCTCCTGCCCGAATATCGGCGAATGCTTCAATCGCGGCACGGCCACATTTTTGATCATGGGGCCAGCCTGCACTCGCGCTTGCCCCTACTGCGATATCGATTTCGAGAAAAAACCCGTCGCCCTCGACCCTACCGAACCCGATCGCCTCGCTGAAGCAGTCCGGCGTATGGGTCTCAGCCACGTCGTCATCACCTCAGTCAATCGCGACGACTTGCCCGATGGCGGCGCGTCACAGTTCGTCCGCTGCATCGATCGCGTTCGCACCCTTTCGCCCAAAACCACCATCGAAGTCCTGATCCCCGACCTCTGCGGCAACTGGGAGGCACTAGAACTCATCCTCAGCGCCGCTCCCGAAGTCCTCAACCACAACACTGAAACCGTGCCGTGTCTATACCGTCGCGTCCGCCCGCAAGGGGATTACGCCCGCACGTTGGAACTGTTCGAGCGATCGCGCCAGCTCCGCCCCCAGGTCTATACCAAGTCCGGGATCATGGTGGGCTTAGGCGAAACTGATGATGAAATTCTGGCAGTGATGCGGGATTTGCGTGCGGTGGACTGCGATATTTTGACCCTCGGGCAGTATTTGCAGCCCACGCCGAAGCACTTGGACGTAGCAGAGTTCGTGGAGCCAGCTAGATTTGAAAATTGGCGCGATCGCGGCCTAGAGATGGGGTTTCTTCAAGTCGTGGCCTCCCCCCTCACCCGCAGTTCCTACCACGCTGAGGAAGTCCAAACTCTGATGCAGTCTCACCCGCGCTAATTGCATCGGCGATCGGGTCAATCAACCTGCATGTGAATCGTGGAGCTACGAGATCGTTGGACGCAACCCGTAAACACGGTTCCCCCCATCAACAGCGCGACGACGACGGCAAAGCTGACCAGCGTGAAAGGATTCCACTCGCCCCACCGCGAGAGTAGATACCGCAATCCTGACGTGCGGTCTGTCGATCGAGCGGGCAATACCTGTCTGGCCAGGTTGCGATCGGCCTGGTTGGCTTGGCGACGAGCGTGAGGTCGCGATCGCGATGACGATCGTGGGGAGCGCGTTGGCGAGGGATGGTTCTCCTCAACGGGGTCGGAGGTTTCTGGCTCAGAGGTGGGAGAGGCGGGGGCGACTGCGATCGCGCTCTGAAGCTCTGCTGCTGTCCCTTCGGCATTGCGACAGTAGCGGCTCAGCCACACGGAGAGTGATTTTAGCTTGCGCTCGTCAAATCCCGTTGCGGTGTCGAACCACTCTTGCATCTCTGGCGTTAGCGACTCGCGCTCGCCAATCTCGGAGGATTGAAAAAATTCGCTCAAGGCCGGAAACATGCGCTGGCGATCGCGATCGTCCAGTTCGTGGATGAACCAGACGGCTTTGGCCACTGAGGCGCTGGGGGCAGGCAGTTTGTGGGTCAGCAACATCGTGTTGCGCGTGAAGCAGTACTGACTGAGGTCGAATGCGCCCGCGTTGGCATCTTCAGGGCGATCGCCGTCATTCGCTGCGATAGGACTGTCTGCGGCCTCGTGTGGCTCTACAGGATGATCTGCGATTACAGCAGCACGCGCCGCGATCTCATTTGCTGTCTCAGCCGTTGATTCTGATGACGCTGTTGCTCCTTGAGAATGATTTGATGTCTTTGCGGAGGCTTCAGAGTCGGAATGCTCTGCGATCGTCTCAGGTGACGAAGCCTCGTCTGCAGTTGAGGTGGGTGCCGCATCTAGCCATAGCTCGGCCAGATTGAGATGCACGGCTGCAGCAGATTTTTCCTGGCCAGGCGATCGCGTCCAAACCGTTAGCGTAGCCCAAGTCGATTCAGCACTGGCTAAATAATCGCGGGCGATCGTTCGGCTGGCAGTTTCTAAATCGCAATCTTTTCCTACCTCGCCCGCTACCAAAACGTGGAGATTATTGTCCTGCGCTTGGAGCTGGACGGACAGATTTTTATCGGCAAGTGCAGCTTGAAACGCTTGCAAAATGTCGGTCGTACTCACGATATTGCAACCTTCAAAATCGAGGGACAAAATTCAGGTGTGGACGTGAAGTTATAGAACGACATCGACTGCTATTCGGTCAGCGAGATCGCCCGTTCGAGCACAGTTTGTTCGGTTTTGTTGGCTGATGGAACCCTCCAGCTCACCGAGCGCAAAATAATATCCGTGTCGGATTCGGGGATGGGAGCGCGGACGTATAGCGTTTCGCCACTGGGGAGATAGCTATCTAGCGACACTGGGAGTGATTCGATCGACAGTGCGGCAATGTCTGTGTCGTCGGCATTGATGTAGTTCAAACTGAGCTGGTCGATCGCGGCCTGCGTATTGTTTCTCAGGCATCCCTCCACCTGCAAAATCCCGAAGGGATCGCGCTGTAAACGCAAATCGCCAACAATGACATCTCGTTTCAACGCTGGCAGAGCAGCACAGGGATCGACCGACGCAGGAGGTGCGTACCCCCTCAACATCGAGATGTAGAGTACCTCCGCCGCCTGAGTTTCTCCCTGTCCGCTCCACTGAGCTTGAAAGATACCCAAGATGGAATCGGTCACTCGGCCGGGCGCAATGTCGTGCCGAACGACTGCTGGTCTGGCTTCAGACGGCGGTACAGCAGCAAACACGATGTCATGAGTGGCATCTTCTAACGTGGGATCGTCTTCTTCGCTGTTGGCATTCGCGAGGAAGTAGCTCAGTTGAGCGCGCAAATCGTCGGAGCTTAACGGACGTTCAGTGCGGTTGCTCAAGCAGCCGACGAGCGAGTAGGTGTTGCTATTCGTATCGTGATAGAAATGCCAGCGATCGAGGATGACGCTACCCCGTTTGCCGCGAGACGGTTTGCTGCAATCCGGCATTCCCACGCGCATCCGGGCGGGCCAGTATCGAGCTGTGGGATACGCCACGCCGAGGGCAATGATGGCGAGCCCGCCGAGCAGCAGCAAGCGCCAGGAAAATCGGGCTGGCAACAGGCGAATGAAAATGCTGAATGCCAAACGCCAGAGGATGTACATCGTTCGTTTCCCGCGCGATCGCTTTCCGTATAGAAAAATCTGCGTGCGTATTGTACCAATTCGTGTATCAATTTTGCGTTATCTCGATAACTGACAGCCCTCGCGCAGAGTGGGCATATCCTCTTCTCTACGCAACTGCCAAGACGCAACTGCCAAGACGCAACTGCCAAGACGCAACTATCGGGATGCGACTGCGAAGAGTGGCAGGACGCGATCGCTACATTCGAGCCATGATGCAGACACGACGCTTGAGGAATCTATCGTGAAAGTAGCTCGTAGCACGCTCGTTCTGGGAGGCAGTCTCGGCGTGGGGCTCGCTCTGGTGGTGTCTGCGCTGGCTCGCGATGCCAGAACGGTTCTCTCAGGGGACATTGCTCGCGTTTGGGAAGATGGATTTCGGCTCGTCAAGACCGATCGCGCAATTCGCGTCGATACGTGGGAGGTGTGCGGCGATGACACCGCCCGCCATCTCGCCGCAGGCGATCGCGTCGTCGTGACGGGCGAGTTCGAGCGGGGTGAGTTTGATGCGATCGCGGTGACAAGCCTCGATGGGACTCCAAAGTGTACTCGGGGATGAGGTTGCAAACGCCTCGCGCGAGGCGAACGCCTAACTCCCCGGCTTGTACAGTCCGATCGCGACGACTTGATTCGTGCCCGTCTCAAACGCAAATGAGAGGCCGAGCGCGTCGTAATTAATAAAGTAGCGATCCTCATCCAGCGCGACGCGAGTGGACCGAGGGAAGGGCGAAATCTCGTTGTAGCCATTTTCTCCGGGAGCGCCGTAGGTGCGCACTACGTCGCTGTAGCTCGCCCCCAGTCGCAGTCCCTCTTCGGTTTGGGCGGAGTCGTCGGTCATATAAATGCGATCGGCGAAGAAGCTGGAAAGCGTGCCCTGATTGCGATAGGCGAAGAGGATGTACTCCTTGAGATAAAAGATGCGCAGATCGCTACCGGGTTGAAAGATGTTCTCGCCGGAACTACTGGAGACCGAATCCATACCGCCCAATGCGCCGATATCGCTTTGGCGCGCGTCAAAGCCTAACTCAAAGCGTCCGATCCGCCCCGACTCTTGGAAAATATTGGGTTTGATCGCGATCGCAGGTGCATCTGGCAATAACCCCAGCGCTTGCGACTCCACGTCAAAACCGCTCAAGGTTTCGCTGGGAACTAACCCGCGCACTAGTGTATTTTGGCCGAATCCCGCATCCGCATCGGGTCGCCAGCGAGCTACCGCCATTTCAATCGCCGCCCCCGAAGGCAGCACGAAAAAGCGAGTTTGCGTATCCGTCCCCGCCGTGGGTTCCCCCGCAATCCTGGCGTTGCCGCGCGCCCCCATCAGCGCTGCGAGAATGACTGCACCTCGCTCGGTGCGCCCATCCACCAGAGTTACCAATGGCGTTCGAGCCGCAATCGGAACGTCTTTACTATCCCAAGTGGTTTCCTTCTCGAAGCGATCGAGGGAGGCGATCGCCGGACTCATCGAGCGCGGCATGAAAATCCGAGCCACGTTCGCGATCGCCTGGGGGTCGTATCCGGTCGAACCGCGCAAATCCAGCACCACACCGCGCGTGTAGTCGTTGGCGTACAAGTTTTGGCGCACCTGTTTGGCCGTAGCCGGGGTGATATCGCCAATAGTCAGCATCGTCACGCCCGCAGCTAGCGATCGCGCCTGTACGGGAGGGCGAGGCTGATTGAGCAGTCGGGAAAAGTCGTTGGGGGTGAGGAGGCGATCGCCCCGCAGTCCGTACCGAGTTAGGGTTTCGCGAATGACCTGATACTCAGCCTCCACAGGGGAAAGTCCAGCAGAAGACTGGAGAGCGATCGCACTTTCGTACAGCTCGTCGTAGGCAACCGCTTGCGGATTCGAGCCTGCCGCTAGAGACTCCTTCGAGAAAATCTCCACCACTTGCCGCAGGTCAGCTCCGCTGCTGTAAGCGCGCGTCGGCTGCGTCGGCTGACTAAAGCCTTCCCACCCCGTCGAGGGCGCATCCCAACCCGCTGCAGGATCGACGGCGGGATTCTGGCTGCCTTCAGCAGAACTGTCAAACTCGGGATTTCCAACATCGGGAACTTCATTCTCAAACGGTGCTGAATTGGGGTTCTCTAACACCGGCATGGGTTGAATTTGCGCCATCGCTCCCGGCAACCACGCGGCTCCTAACAGTGCTGCGGTGGCGATCACTTTGGTCGGACGAATGAGCATCATGCAGCCTCCTACGTCTTCAGAACATCGAGAATTTAGACCCAAGAAACTAGATATGGTGTCTTATCGTTGATGCTACCCCACATCTAGTATTTGTCATGTAGGATTGCTCCTATCTGACGGGTGCGTTGGGGCGATCGCGCTTGCGAGCGTGCTCAACCTGCAACCGTCAGGCGTGGGAGACCTGCGATGACCGGACGAGTTTCGATAGATTGGAAGCGACGCAGCCGCGATCGCCACTCGGGTGGAAATCTTGCTGTCGCGCTTTCCTTCCTCTCCATTCGCGATGCCGCGCGGGAGGCCGACGTGAGCGATTCAGATAACGCCTCAACCGAACGCCCGTATCACATCTCGGTTTTGCCCGTGGAAGTGGTGCAGTATTTGGGCGCGATCGAGGGCGGACGATTTTTAGATGCCACCCTCGGCGGCGGCGGCCATACCGAAGCGTTGCTAGCAGCGGGCGCAACTGAGGTCGTGGGGTTAGATCGGGATGCGGGGGCGATCGCGGAGGCGCAGAGGCGCTTGCAACCTTGGCTAGAGAGAGGCGATCGCCAACTTCGCTTCGAGCAGGTCAACTTCGCCGAGTTCGAGTCTGATGCTCGCTTCGACGGGGTCATTGCCGATTTAGGAGTCAGTTCGGCGCAGCTCGATCGCCCCGATCGCGGGTTTAGTTTCCGTCAGGACGGCCCGCTAGATATGCGCATGGACTCCACTTCAGACGAGCTGACGGCTTCGGAGTGGCTCGACCGTCATTCGGAAGCGGATTTAGTCAAAATTTTGAGCGAGTTCGGCGAGGAGCGTTATTCTCGGCGCATTGCCAAAGCGGTGATGAGTCAGCTCCCTTTGCGCACGACCGCAGCCTTGGCCGATGCGGTGTCGCGCGCCGTGCCGCCCGCCGCTCGCTACGGTAAGATTCACCCTGCGACGCGAGTTTTCCAAGCTTTGAGAATTGCTGTCAATGGCGAGCTAGAAGCGCTCGATCGCTTTCTAGAGCGATCGCCGGAGTGGGTGAAACCGGGGGGGGCGATCGCCATCATCAGCTTTCACAGTTTGGAAGATCGGCGAGTGAAATGGCATTTCCGCCGCGACGATCGCCTTGAGGTCGTGACGAAAAAACCGATTCGACCGTCTCCCGAAGAACTATCGAGCAATTCGCGATCGCGATCGGCCAAACTGCGGGTCGCCAAACGCAAATCCGCCCCCCATTAATTCCGAATTGTTCGACTGAGCTTCCCGATTCGTCCGTACCCGTTTGAGGATGTGGCTTCATGGGCTTACCGCAGCGAAAACCAGATTGGTATGACGTACCCGCCCCGTCACGGCGGCGATCGCCCTCGCGCCGAAAGCGATCGCGGTTTTACACCCAGCGCGATGTCAAACCCGCCAGCGTCACCG